>CAZSZS010000200.1:0-6650 GCA_964611275.1 uncultured Eubacteriales bacterium | reverse complement strand
TGGAGAACTCCGATTGTTATGAGATGGATTATCCTGTTGAAAACCTGGCTATCGGAAACAGCCCGGACAGGAAGAGTCCTTATGGGTGGCAGAACAATCTATATAAGCATGTTATCAAAGGCGGACCGGCCGGAGGAGGTTTTTCCACAGTTGGAGACCTGCACAGGTTCGGACTGGCGCTTCTTGAGGGGAAGCTGGTTTCCAGAGAATCGCTGGAGAAAATGTGGACCGATTATGCCGACGCAGGCTATGGTTACGGATTCACTCTTCTTGAGACATCCAAAAGTAAGGTCATCGGGCACGGCGGCGGGTTTTCTGGTATCAACTCCAATCTCGATGTTTTTGTGGATTCCGGTTATATTGTGGCGGTTATGTCCAATATCGACCAGGGAGCAAGCCCTCTGGCAAGCAAAATACGGGAGCTCATATCGAATATAAAATAACTGGCACTCTCTAAATCACTCATGCTTCAGGCTGTCTGCCGGATTAGCCCGGGCAGCTTTCAGGGTCTGCGCGCTGACTGTAATCAACGCCACAGTCAGGCCTATGATTCCGGAGAGAATGAAAACTTCTATAGTGATGTTTGTTCTATAGGCGAATTTTTGTATCCACTGCCGCATCACAAAATAGGATACGGGCCAGGCGATGAGGTTAGCAGCCAGGATCCATTTAAGGAATTCCTTGTTGAGCAGTGTGATGATGCTCAAGGTTGACGAGCCCAGGACCTTTCGGATGCCGATTTCCTTGGTCCTCTGTTCCACCATAAACGAGGCCAGGCCGAAGAGACCCAGGCAGGCGATAAATACGGAGAGCGCTGTGAAGGACTGAAAAATATTTCCCAGCCTTGTCTCAGATTGATAGAGATTGTTAAAGTCCTCGTCCAGGAACTTATACTCGAACGGGTAATCCGTGTTCATTTGGTTCCAGTCTTTTTCCAGAGACTTGATAGTATCGGATATGTTATCCGTTCGGATCTTTACATATATGCGTCTGAGCCACGGTCGAAACATTTTAAAGACCAGGGGTTCGATCTTGTGATGAAGGGATTGAAAATGGGCATCCTTCATGACGCCGATGATTTGTCCATCGATATCCCAGAATCCAAATCTTTTCCCGACCACGGGTTTCTCTAATCCCATTCTTCTTACGGCTTCCTCATTGACAATAAAGGCGGTTTCCATGTCCGTGGGATGTTCCTTTGAAAAGCTTCGGCCTTCAACAAGGGGAATGTCAAAGGTCTCAAAATAATCATAATCCACAAAATCTGCTTTTATTTCCATTTGCACTTCAGGATCCTTTCCTTCCCATTCCGGTGTCCCGGGGGTGCTCTGAATGTTTGTGGGAAGGGCCATGGAAGCGGTGACATGGAGCACATCGGGATTCTGCAGGAATCGGTCGCGGATAGCGTCTAATTTTTCTCGGAGTTCGCCGTGGATGCTCAGATAGATCACATGTTCCCGGTCAAATCCCAGATCCAGATTTTTCATAAAGGACAGCTGGCGGGAAATGACAATTGTCCCGATGATAAGAAACACAGAAAGAGTAAATTGAAAAACGACCAGAAATTTTCTCAAAGAAGAATTTGACCCTGCGGAGCGAAGAGTGCTGCCCTTGAGGATGCGGGCTGGATGGAAAGAGGATAAAAACAGCGCCGGATAACTCCCTGAGGCCAGACCTGTTATAAGAGCCAGAATGAGAAATCCCAGCAGGAAAACAGGATTATCCTTCCATGGAGAAGAGAGATATTTGCCTGATATGTTATTGAACAGGGGCAGAAGCAGCTCCAAAAGCAGCAGGGCAGCGAAAAGGGCAAAGAGTGCCATCAGGACCGATTCGCTAAAGAACTGCCGTATGAGTTGAGACCGTCCCGCACCAACCACTTTCCGCAGGCCGACCTCTTTGGCCCGGTTGGCTGAACGGGCCGTAGAAAGGTTCATGAAGTTGACTCCTGCAATGAGCAGGACAAAAAAGGCCAGAGCTGTAAAGATCCAAACATATTTGATGTCGCCCCTATCGGGAATATCATGCCCCAAGCTGGAAAATAGGTGAATATCGGTCAGAGGCTGTAACACAAGCGCGTCCGTATCTTCCTGCGAATACTTTCTCAGATAGCCTTTAAGTTTCTGATTGAGATCTTGGATGGAGGAGCTTTGATTCAGCATCACATACGTAGTAAAGGAATTGAATTCCCAGTTATCTCTTGAATCTTCCCCAATTGATTCCTTAATGATGATTTCAAAGGGGGAAAGAAGGTCAAATCTCAGGGTGGAATTCGAGGGGACATCCTTGATGATCCCTGTGACCGCGATATCATATGTGTTGTTGACTGTCAGTGTTTTTCCCAACGGGTCTTCCTGTCCGAAATATTTACGGGCTGCCGTTTCTGTAAGGACCACAGAGTAGGGATCGGTAAAAACGGTTTCCGGATTTCCTCTGAGAAGCGGAAAAGAAAACATGGTAAAAAAGTCCGGGTCCGCATTCCTGTAATTTGGCTCATTGAAGCTCTTATCCCCGTACGTCACCAGTTGTTTTCGCCAGTAGCCGAACCGTGTGGACTTGACGATTTCCGGAAAATCCGCTTTAAGAGCGGCTGCCATAGGGGGTGGTGTCAGAGCACTGGTGGAATTTGGCTGAACGGCTGATTCGTCGCGGTAGATTCGGTAGATCTGGCCGGCATTCGAATGGAAACGATCGTAACTCCACTCATCGGCTACCCACAGCACGATCAGCATACAGATAGTGAGGCCAATAGCCAGGCCGGAGATATTTATAAGGGAGAAGGCTTTCTGACGGCGGATCAAACGCAGGGTTGTTTTTATATAATTCCAGACGAGAGCAGGCATGAAACGGCCGGGACGAAGCGGTCGACGGCGGTTGAGCTTGACCAGCCGGTTTTTATCATATTCTGAGGCAATCCTGTCAATAGTCCCTATCTGGACCACTGCTTTTTTGAATGCAGCCTCCTCATCCAGTCCGTCTTTTCTAAAAGATTCAAAAGCATCCCGCAGATGAAGCTCGATGTCAGCGATCAGACCATCCTCGAATACGGAATGCGTTAGAAGGTTTTTTTTCCATTTTTTTATGGCTTTTTCAAGATCGAACATGATGCCTCCTGTCATACCTTATACGTGAAGTTACTTTCGCATATTATGTATGCATTTTTCATGCCAATTGGAAAATGTGGATGAGTCCCCAAGATTCTGATTGAGTGATTGATGGATTTGTTCGTTTTCGATACACTGATTGTTCGCTTGTGAACAGGTTTTTCCTCTTTTTATGGATGTGAAGGGGGCTTGTCCGTAAAAAGTTTTTCGAATGTGTATTCTTTCCATTCCAGATATGGAGCATCCCACATGTTTGTTTTTAGGTCATCCACAGCTACCAAGATTTTCATCTCATTGGCCGAGAAAATAACGGAATACTCTGTGCTTCCGTGAGAGACGATCTGGAGAAGTCTTTTGGCTTCAGGTATTCCCAGCGCTTTTTTCTGGCGCGCCCAGGCTTCCATTTCATTCATTCCCGCTTCATATCGCCAGAGAGAGGAAAAAGAGACCCTCCTGCCAAAGGAATCATGGGATTGGTCAGGATCAAAGCCGTAGACCTTGTGATGATTGGAAGCCATGATGGTGTGAGGATGGATTGGCCGGACCTCTTCAGGGCAGCGCATCTTTCCGCCAAAGCGGTCTCCTTCATAAACAAATGCGGGATCTTTTTGTCCATGAAAAGGCATAGCCCACAGGATGATAGAACCTGGAGCCGTGATTCCTCCTCCATCACACTGGAAGCGGTTCATTTCTTTCAGAATTCCGGAGGGAGTTATGGTCCGGATTTCCCGTTCCAGGATATCTCTTTGAACCCAGGAGCAGGGAGTGATATTCCCTTTGACCGGTCCGGGACCTGTTCCTCCGGCATTTTCCATGCTGTAGAGGCCGTCTTCATTGATTCCGGATATGGTGCCTATAAATCCCGGCCACATGAATGAAATCCAGCGTTTATGTCCGGGTTCTGATGGGTTCACTGCAAAGATCAGGAAATGGCTGACCGTGACTTTACGCACATCGCACTCGCCGTCCATGTTACGGGCTGCCACCAATCCTCCTTGAAGTGCGGTTTCTTGAGTGAAATCTCCCCAGAATGAAAATTGCGTACAGGAGGAGGGAGGAGAAACCGGGAAAGCAGCTCTTCGTTCGATATAGGCGTTTATGGCCAAAAGGTCTGTTTGGTTGAAATCGCGGCTCAGAGATTCGACGCCCATTTCGATCCCGGAGTCTTTCATTCCTTGAATGAGGGCCCGGGACTCTTTTTCGAAATCCGGAGGGATTTTGAAGTGTGTCTCAAGGAAAGGAACATAGATATCCGTGTAGTTTTTTACTGACTGCCAGATGTCCTCGATGATATAAAATTCAAAAAAATCAATGATCTGCCTCCCCAGAAGATAGCCATGGGCGTAGCCGCGTTCTTCGCCAGTACCTTTAAGCTGGAGAACGGGAAGCCCGTTGATCCGTCTCAAGGCTCCGTGTTCTCTTTGGATGTCTTTTTCAGGAAAAGGAGTGGGAGTGCGGAGGAGGCAATCCAAGTTTGTTTGGTTTTCTTTGGTGAGGTCAATTGGGGAAAATCGGGCTCCCGGCTGGGAAGCATACCATCCCAGAGGTTCGACAGGTTTGAAGTCAAGCTCACCGTCTTTGTCCAGATCCATATATGCTATGACACTGTAATGAGCAGGAGGAAGCTGGGAAAATTCATAGGCAGAAGGCCCGCTCAGGGTGATCTCTTTAAAGGGCTTTTTAGCTCCGTATATATCCATCTTGCTGAGAGAGCGGGACTCTCCTTTAGGAGAAACGTCCAGTTTGTACAAGCGGATGTGAACCAGGCTATTTTGATTGCCTTTATATTGGATACTTCCGGAAAGGGTTCTGTATGGTCCGGAAGTGACTGTACAGGAAAGAAAAAAAACAATGACCAAGGTGGTTATGAGTTGTTTTTTCCTTGTTTGGTGCATCTTCAAATCCCCCTAATAATTTTTAAACATTGATTTATTTAATTTCAAGGCTATCATTGTTCTTCATCCATAGTATCTCTTTAAACTACGCAGAGCCCTTAAGGTAATCCACTTGCTGGGCTTTCCCTTTGTTTCAATGCTTGCCGCCATTTTTCCGTTAAAAGAGTTCTGCATCAGCCACCGGCCGTCTTCCTGCTGTTTAGAGATGACAAGGTCCACGGCTTCCTGCATTCTGTCATCTTTATAGCCAAGGGAGGTTATAATATCAAGAAGGTCTAAAGCATCTGTCTGGTACATCAGGGGAAAGCCGAACCTCAGCCAGCCCGGTTTTGACACCTTTGACAGGTCATGGCTTCTTTTGTGGATATGATGGATTAGGAAGTATTCGACACCTTCCTCTATGACTCTTTTTATATCCGGTGTCCTTTTTTCTTCTGGTACTTCGGCGAGGGCTTTGAGTATCTTTGCTGCTGACATATGACAGGTGTGTTTGCCGTAGCACATTTCGTATTTGTTGTATGGCCATTGGTCAGGGGGTGCGGCTCCGTCGTCAAAACGCATGTACCTTGTGATATGATCCAGTGCCTGCTGTGTACGGGGGTCGCCGAGCAGCCCGAATCTAATCATGGAATAGACCATGTTCCCTGTTAGGCAGGGAATCACCATGGAATGGCGGCCTCCGTTCTCTTTGGTGCCGATGTAAGAAAAGCCTCCGCTTTTACGGTCCTGGGACCAGATGAATATGAAATCGGCTGCTTTTTTTATCGAATCGGACTCCCCGTTTGTCCCGAGCTCTGCAAGCACAAGAAAGGACCAGACCGTGCCTTTGTATTTGGAACGCACATAGAAATCCTCGGGGTTTCCCCAGCAGCCGTTCTTCGTCTGCTTGGATAATATATTTGTTACTGGCTTGGAGGTCCCTATGCGGTTTTTTGTTCTTTTAACCTCACGGTCATCTTCATTTTTGTCCAGAAGAGTAGTTAAAGTGAAGTATTTTACAGAAGGATTATCATCTTCAAGCAGCCAATCGGTATTATCTGCTTTAAGGTGGGATTTCCATGCCATTTTCAAGTCCTGGAAATGAGTATTATTTTAAACGTCTTCTTTTGCAGGCACCTCCGCCGCTTCCGCTGTAAAAGATCATCACGCCCAGGATGAATCCAAAGTTATACCAGTTACCGGAGTTGTGGACCTCATACACACTGACTTTTTCTGTGAAGAGCGAAATGATAAAGGTAAAAAAGGAGATGAATCCGTGCCATAATCCAGCCCAGAAACCAGCCACTTTCCCTTTCTGGTTCTGGGAATCTTCCATGGTATTGGGTCCTGCTGCACACGAGGTCATAAATAAAAGGAATGCTATTGTTATGACAAAAACAGCCACGCTTTGGCAGCTGAGTATGCCCTTACCAGGACTCGGTTTTTTTAACATATAAACCTCCTTTTGTAGTTAGAAAATTTTCTTTTTCGAATTGCTATTCCCAAAGCAAATCTGAAGTTTATATTACATACAAAAGGCAAGTTCAGTCAACGGAAAATGCTTTTCTTTTAATGATTTTCTAAATCTTCCAAAATGAATCGCTTCATTACCGGGAATCCTTGGTTGGAGGTTGAAAAATAAAGTCTTCCATTAGAATCTATAGAGGATGGA
>CAZSZS010000199.1:0-2087 GCA_964611275.1 uncultured Eubacteriales bacterium | reverse complement strand
CATCTCACAGAGACCTCTTAAAAAGCATCGGGCGCAGCGGTTTAAATAATCCGGGTTTTTAGCTTTTTTCTCTCTTAATGCCGGGAAAAACTCAAGGAAAGCCTGTTTCAGAGAGCCTTTCTTCAGGTTATAGGCTGTGGATGGGTGTTTGACGAGAGAACAGGGATACAGATAACCATAGGGATCAAGGGTTGCTGCGTTTTTTCCCGCTCCGCAGGTAAAAAGAGTGTCTCCCTGAGGACGCATCATCTGGGAACAGTATATTTTCATATCCTCTGAAAATTGCGGCTCATTTCTTGTGAGAACAGTAAGGCTTTCTTCGGGAGCGGCGCGCAGCTTTTTTATGGATTTGTTTTTCTTTATTGAGTCACGCCGGTGCCTTAAGTTGAGAAAAAGAGACAGAGGAGGAAGATCATCCATCCATGGAATCTGCTTTGCCCAGGAATCAAAATCAGGAAGATCTTTTTTATTGGGCGGGAGATAAGCTCCTTTGATGACAAAAGGAATTTTATTTTTTAAAAGCAGATCGACCCCTTCTCTGGCTTTTTCAAAGGAACCGGGTGTTCGGGTCACAGATTCATAGCTCTTTTTTTTCATACCGTAAAAAGACACCTCTATTTTTTCAAGGGGAGGGATTTCTAAAAACAGGTCAATCAGTTCCTGGCTGATCAATGAGCCGTTGGTGAAAATAAGAACTCTAAACCCCAATTCCCGGCTGAATGTATAGAGCTCCCTGAAGTTTTCTTTTATAAGAGGTTCTCCGCCTGTGAAGCGGACATTGATGCAACCGAAATCCGCCGCCTCTTTCAGAATTCTTTTAAGGGAATCTGTGGAGAGCTCCTTGTCCTGGATTTTAGCGTCATCCTGGAGTTGATTAATGGAGCAGTGGATACAGTTGTAATTGCAGCGTTCCGTGAGTTCGATATCTAAACTTGGAAAGAGAAGCTTCTTGTTTTTCCAGAGACTAAAATCTTTTAGATTTTGTTTTTTAGAGTATTTTGGTTGAGCCACATTAGAGATTATGTATTACTGGGCAGCAAGCTGAAATTTTAATCACAGCCTTTTCTGTTATAAATTCTATTTTGATTAAGAGGTTCCGCCGCCTTCAGATTGACAGGCACCGCATTTGCCACACTTGACCTTACAATTTTGACCTGTGAATGATATTTCGACACAAGCTGGAGGGGCGTGGACCGCTTTGCAGTGAGTGAGCACATTTTCTTCAGGCTTCCCCTCTACTAAAACAATCAGTTCTGGCTTAGCCCATTTTTCCTTTTCCATTTTTTCTCCTTAGAACACTAATTCCTTGTATCAATATGCTACAAAAACACCGCTTTGTCAATACCTAGATCAAATTTATCAAAATTCGATCTCACTGCTTTTCTGATTTTTCTCGGATATAAAGTCAGTTAAAAGTTCGATCACGTCCCCGTTTTTAGTGAAGTTGAGGTGATAGACAGGCACGGTATTTATTAATTCCTGCACAAAGTCAAGACTCCGTTCCCACCAGTCTCTGGTGAGAAGAGGTTTGATCAAGCAGGCGCATAATTTGGAAAGCGCTTCTGTTTTATTTGTTACAGGAGCGAGGCTGTTGGTTTGTGATTTATTGAGAAGAAAAATCCCCTTGAGAGGAGCTGAGGAGTTGGAAACCAACGGGACTTCACCGTGACTCCAGGTGCCAAAGACCCTGTACCCTTCTGGAAATTTGCGGATGATGTTCCTGTCATCGCACAAGATTTTGGCTTTGTCTTTGAATAGTTTGACCATGGTTGACTTTCCTGCCTCAGAATGACCTACAAAAAGGAGCCCGTTTCCTTTAAAATCTACCGCGCTTGAGTGGAGCAAGGTTCCGTTTTTGTGCGCTAAAACTCGGGCTAAAAAAATCTGGTCTGTGCTCATCATGGTCAAAGCATTCAGCCCGCTTTTAAATAAATAAGGGTTATCTTTGTGATATATTTGGGCTCTGGTATGGTCATGATTGAAAACAGTAACCTGAGTGAAATCGTCTCCTCTTTCATCGCTTATGGTGAGATAAATCCAGGAATTCCCCTTTTTGTAGATAGCGTAAGGCGGGTGCTTGAATTTCA
>CAZSZS010000198.1:0-5066 GCA_964611275.1 uncultured Eubacteriales bacterium | reverse complement strand
CCTTTTCTCCGGACTCTATCCTGCCTTTTTTCTTTCGAGCCTGCAGCCTCTGCATGTGCTGAAGGAAAACTTCCAGCCGGGGCGAAAGAAGAAAAGAGGGAGCAAAGCTATGATCGTGTTCCAGTTTTCGCTTTCCATACTCTTCATCTCATGCGCATCCCTGTTGAAATACCAATCAAGGCATCTGTTCGAGGCTGATTTTGGATACAACAGGGAGAAGGTAGCTTATGTGGAGTTGGGAAAAGAGGCACGGGACAAGCTCGATGTCTTAAAGACAGAGATCGCCCGCCATCAAGAGGTGGTTCATGTTTCCGGGGCGGGAAGTTTGCCTGTGGTCTGGGAATCTCCGGAATCGGTCCGCTTACCGGATGCAGCTGAGGATGAATCCGTCACCATGCAGGCCTATGGAGTGGACTACGGTTTTGTGGAAACACTCGGGATCCAGATGGGGATGGGCCGCAGCTTCAGCCGGGATTTTGCGGACGCAGACAGCCTCATCCTCACTGAGGCCGCCCTCAAAACGCTCGAGTGGGAATATCCTATAGGCAGACAATTGGTTGTGGGAGGCCGGCCAGGAACAGTGGTCGGTGTGGCGGACGATTTTCTCTTCGCGGACATAGGATTTCAAATCCCGCCTGCGGTTCTGTATCTGGCTCCTGAGGAATCCCGGGTGCTGCTGGTAAGATATTCCTCTGAAGAGGGATTTCCCGAGCTCCGGAAATACATCAAACAGCAGTGGGTGACTCTTATGCCGGATAAGCCTTTTGAGTGTTCGACATTGTCGGATTATTTTGGCAGGGTGTTCGGCCTTCTGGGCAAGCTGACCGGTTTTCTGAACATGATCGGAATGGCAGCCATTTTGTTCTCCTGCCTTGGGCTTTTGGGATTGACCTCCTATCTGACCAAGCAGCGGACCAAAGAGATCGGGATCCGAAAGGTGCTGGGCGCTTCGGCGGGGAACATCATGTGGAGAATGACGCGGGAGTTTCTGATTCTGGTGGCTGTAGCGAATGTGGCCGCCCTGGGGCTTGTGTATTTCGGCTGGAGCAAGGCGCTTCAGACCGGATTGTTGTTCATAACTCCCATTAATGCGGGCACTTATATTATGGCTGTGACCGTCTCGCTTGCCGCTGCGTTTCTGGCGGTTCTGACCCAGACTCTGAAAGCGGCCCGGACTAACCCGGCTCTCTCTCTCCGCAGCGAATAGAAGAGGTTCATTAGCTCATTTTTTTGGGGATTGAGTCATTATTGGGGATTGTATAATAGAGATTTTCTAAATATTTTTAAATTTCCTTTGACTTTTGAAAGAAATGCCTGTACAATGGATTTGATATCTTTCATAAATTGAAGGTAATGGAGCAAATGTCATGAAATTCCTCACACGCCAGGAAGAACTGGTTCTTCTTTCGGTTTTCAAGTTAAAGGATAAAGCATATCTTATTTCTATCCAAGAACATCTCGATCATTATACAGGAAAGAACTGGTCGATCAGTTCGGTTTATATACCACTGAGCCGGCTGGAAAAAAGAGGATATTTACAGACAACCATTGGCGAGGCTACTGAGAAACGCGGGGGAAAAGCCATTAAGTACTATCAATTGACAAAAGTTGGACTTGAAAGCCTGGCTGAACTTGAGGCCATTAATGAGACCATGTGGAGAGGCGTTAAAGGATTGGTTAAAAAAATGGGAATCTCCTGAAAGAAGCCATGCGAAAAAAGCCTCCTCAAATAGCCGTTGCACTTCTCAGATGGATTCTGCCGCTAAAGGACCGGGACTATCTATTAGGGGATTACGAAGAATCATTTCAAAAAAAGCTTGATGAGAAGAACGCGTTATCTGCATCACTGTGGTACTGGAAACAGGTGCTCCAGACAGCCCCGGAGTTTCTATCGGAATCATTTTATTGGAGGATAATAATGTTTAGAAACTATTTCACAGTCGGCTTAAGAAATATAAAAAGGCATAAAGGATTCTCCTTGATCAACATCCTGGGATTGGCTGTGGGTATGGCTTGTTTTATCCTCATGATGTTCTATGTCCGGTACGAGCTGAGTTTTGACAAATTCCATGCCAAATACGGAAGTCTTTATCGCGTCATTCGCGCCTATCCCGAAAATCCGAACATCCCTTTCAAGTTCATTCCCTCTACTCCGGCCCCCCTGTCACCGACAATGGTCGAGGAATTTCCCGAAGTCGTCTCAGCCACCCGGATCGGTGATGTGAAGGGAGCCTTCACTTACAAAAATAAAGCCTTCAGCGAGGTCGGGATATTTGCGGATGAGTTCTTTTTCGATCTATTCAGCTTCGAGGTGATCAAAGGAAACAAAGAAACCTTTCTGAGTGAGCCTTATGGGATTGTGATCACCGAAAAGCTGGCTCGAAAATACTTCGGTACAGAAGAACCTGTCGGGAAAGTCCTCAGCTTCAGCAAACAGATGGATGTCCACGCCACAGGGAGCCAGAATGAAAGCTATGATCTGACTGTAACCGGTGTCATGAGCGATGTGCCAAAAAATTCTCACCTCCAGTTCGACTACATCATCTCCTTCACCTCGTCTCCGGAAAATCGGGAACGTCTGACCAACTGGAACCGCAGCTCCTATTACAATTATGTGGAGCTTCTCCCCGGGGTTTCACACCTCAGTCTCCATGACAGGCTTGCAGAGTACACTCCGCGGTTCAGAGGAAGGGATATAGCCAGATATATTCTTCAGCCTCTGAAAGACCTGCACTGGCAGTCAGTGTCTTTTGAATTTCCCGGGGCGGTCATCAGCGATAAAAAGACCATCTATCTCTTTTCACTAATAGCTGTTTTCATCCTGATCATTGCCTGCCTCAACTACATAAACCTTGCGACAGCCGGATATGCACAGAGGACAAAGGAAATCGGTCTCAGAAAGGTTATCGGCGCCTTGAGGCCGCAACTCATCAGACAGTTTATAGGAGAGTCCGTCTTGATGTCTTTTATCTCTTTATTATTTGCAATTCTTTTTGTGTATCTTGCTCTGCCCTCATTCAGGTATCTGATCAATAGGGATATCCAGCTCAAATGGCTTTCCACGCCCTGGATCCCTCTTATCGTAATCGCCATGGTGCTTTTCTCAGGACTGTTCTCCGGAAGTTATCCCGCATTATTGCTTTCTTCTCTGAGGCCGGCTGCTGTTTTGAAGGGCACAGCGGAGAGAAAATTCCGGGGAATCGGACTCAGGAACGTTTTGGTTGTTTTCCAGTATATCGTTTCGGTATGTCTTATTGTCGGAACCCTGGTTGTCTGGAAGCAGATGCGGTTTGTGCGCACTGCAGATATTGGTTACGACAGAGAGCATGTTGTCGTTATTCCCCTCAGGGATGAATTTGCCAGGAAAAACGGGAAGGTTTTAGAGGAAAGACTGCTCCGCGACAACAGAATTCTCGCGGCTTCCGGATCGGAGTTTATTCCTCTGGAGCGCAACAACATCTGGAACATCTCTAACACGAATGAATCCGGAGAAAAAGTGTCAGCCGATGCCTATACATGTGAGATCGGCTATGGGTTGTTTGATGTCTTTAAGGTAGAGATTGTCAAGGGGAGGAATTTTTCTCCGGCCTTCAGGATGGACGAATCCGAGGCCGTACTTCTCAATCAAACAGCCGTAGACGCCATAGGATTGAAGGATCCTGTAGGAAAAGTCGTTGATTCTCAGGGCCGCCGTGTCATCGGTGTTGTCAAAGACTATCACCACTCATCTCTCCATGCGAAGATCGATCCCATGATTTATTTCTTGAGACCAGAGGCTTACAGCTTTCTTTCGGTACGTATCAAACCGGACGATATCCCAGGCATGATCTCGTTCTTAAGGAGGACGGTATCAGAGTACAGCCCAGATTTTTCCTTCGAGTATTATTTCCAGGATGACTATTTTAACGAGAAATACAAGTCAGACAGACGTTTTGGAGCGACATTCGGATACGCATCGGCTCTGGCTATCTTTATAGCCTGCCTGGGTGTTTTTGGCCTTGTTTCCTTTTCCGTAGAGAGCCGGACCAAGGAGATCGCTATAAGGAAAGTGCTGGGAGCTTCGGTACAGAGTATTTTGGGGAGCTTGTCGAAGGAATTTATCCTGCTGGTGGTTCTTTCCAATTTTATAGCCTGTCCTATAGCATTCTTTACTATGAATAAGTGGCTGCAGAACTTTGCTTTTAGGATCAAAATCAACCTCTGGACATTCCTTCTGGCTTTGACCTTGTCTTTGGCCATTTCCACTCTGGCTGTGATTTTTAAAGCCCTGTATGCCGCTACATCCAATCCCGTCAACTCCCTGCGGTATGAATGATGGGATTGATGGACACTTTCATCTGAATTTTGACACTCAATTTTTTTTGCCTGCTTTTTCCAAAACTTCTCTGGGTAGGGGATTGTGGAAAAGTGATGTAACTTATTGATATAAAAGAAAATCCCCGGGCCCGTCCCCATCGTCCCCATAATCGTCCCCATCGTCCCCATAATCTCATATACGATTCTTTAAAGCTCAATGAAGAGGATCAATTGGAAATGACTGAATTTTCTTTGGACTCACCGGAAGCGGCCACGGCTGGATTCATGCTCAATGGCCGTCAACTCTCTTCAAACATAAAGAAAACGGATGAAGGCTGGCTGCTCAGTGAAATTCAAAAAAGAGAGAAGGAGTGGATCCCCCTGGAATATTTTATCATGATCAAAGGGAAGCTTATAGATGAAACGGGCGAAGCTTGTGCTGATAAAAACGTGACACTGTATGAATTGATTTTTGAGGAAGGAAAAATTAAAACAGCAATTAAGGTGGGTGAAGGAGGAATCCTGTTGAATCCAGGAGCATTAACAGACTCTGATGGGAGGTTTACAATCATAGCAGACCAGCGGTTCTGGGAAGGATCGGGAAGGTTCACGCTGGGCGTTTCACTCTGGAGTGGAGAAGTTATTTTGCGTAATTCAAACGACATCATCATTTCTGTTGAGGTGGATGAAGGCACAAGAAAGTTTGATTTGGGAGAGATCACAGTCAAATACTAATAAAAAAATAAATAACCTGGATGATGAACAAGTCG
>CAZSZS010000197.1:0-5275 GCA_964611275.1 uncultured Eubacteriales bacterium | reverse complement strand
ACAAAGCAGATACAGTGAGATCGGCTTGCCTGAAAGGTAAAAAAATGGCGATAAAAATGAAAGTAAAAACAAACAAAAACATTTCAGTTGTCATTTTTTGTAAAAGCAGGCATACCCTTAAAATCAAAACAAAAAATGAACATCGCCATTTTTTTATGAATGAGTTAGGATTTTTATTTTTTGAGAAACTCTTTAGCCAGCTTATCCACCTGGCTCTCAATGTCTGTTTGAGACTGAAATTTTATCTTTGTCAATCTTATCTGAGGGTCTTTTTTCTTGCTGACAAATTCAATGTCCTTTTTTTCTTTTTCCCTTTCTGTTTTGACTTCTTCCCTTTTTTCTTTGGCTTTCTTTACCGCTTTTTCTCTTTTTTGTTTCTCTTCTTCCTCAGGTTCTTTCTTCTCACCGAATATCTTTGCTCTCACCACGGGAACCGTCATTTTGGCGATCTGCTTGAGAGTCTCAAAAACTCCTTTCCCGTTGACAGCGGAAGACTCGATATAAGGGAGGCTCAATGGATTCAGAAGGCTGTTGAATGTCTCGACCGGAATAAGATTGTCCAGGTCCCTTTTATTATACTGAAAAACCAGGGGAATAAAGTTCAAATCCACATTAAAATCAACGAGATTCTTTCTCAATCCGTCAAAGTTTTCCAGATTCGCATCAAGAAGGGGTATCTGCGAGTCAGCCACGAAAACGATCCCGTCCGCACTTTTCAGCACGCTTCTTCTCGAGGCCTCGTAAAACACTTGGCCCGGGACTGTCATGAGTTGGAAATGGACACGGAAGTCATGAATAAGGCCGGCTTTGATCGGGAGAAGGTCAAAGAAAATTGTCCTTTCCAGGGGGGTCTCAAGACACAGCAGGTCTCCCCTGGAATCAGGGTCCATCTTGCTGTATATGAAACGAAGGTTCGTGGTCTTCCCGCTCAGACCAGGCCCGTAATACACGACCTTTATCGCAATATTTTTGGTGGTATAATTCACAAATGCCATGTATCTATTCTGCTTTTTTCAATTTTTACACAATCCTTAATCAGAGTCAAATCCTAAAAATTCAAATGCCTTTATATATTTATCCATGACGATATCCCACGAATAATTCTCCCTCACATAAGACCGCCCGTTTTCGCTCATTACATTTCTTAATTTTTCGTCCTTTAGCAAAAGGTCGACCGCTGCTTCAAACTCTTCATAACTCGAATACCACAGGCCTCCGTTGCTTTTGACACAGTGGTCTTTGAGCGGCTCTGTTCTCTCCTGGACTAAAATGGGTGTCCCCGCTGCCATGGATTCCAGGGCTGCCATACACAGACTTTCCAGATAAGAAGGATGGACGGTCAAAGCCGCAACCTGCATAGCTGCGTTCTTATCATCGACCGGAACAAATCCGAGGTAACGCAGGCGCTTGTGTTCCGGAAGCTCCATCAACAGCTTTCCTACGAGGACAAGCTCCGGCTCAGGCCTCCGGGAGGAATATTTCTCGAAATAGTCGATCAGGTCCTGGCATCCCTTGCCCCTCTCAATACGGCCCGCATAAAGAAGGAAAGGCCGGTGAATGCCGTATTTTGTTAAAAAACCCTTAGTATCTAGAGAACCGGGAATATCGATCCCCACACCCACAATGTCCTGGTACTTGCCGCTGAAATCAAAATTGGCATACAGCATTCTCTTTTCTGATTCCGTATTGAAGATGAACGCATTCGGCTGTTCAAATACCTCTTTCATGATATCAAGATGGAGAGGCGGTTCATCATGGGCTGTGGGCACCAGGATTTTGGGGGCATTTACGCTTTTAAGGCCCCAGTAAGTATTGTAGTAGAGATAGGTGAAAAAAATAAAAACATCAAAATGATGTTCCTCCTTCTTCAGAGCCTCTATCAGATCCGGACTCAAAGGACCCTGCTGTTCCTGCCACCGGATCTCCTGTTCGCGGGTGTGGTCATGGGAAAATATCCAATCGGAATATTCATTGAACGTTTGGATATCTCTTTCTCTTTTTACCTTAAACCGCTTGACTGTCACATGATTCAGCCGGTGTTCGCCCTCAGGATATTCATTTTTCCAGGTAATGTAATCTTTGGCTGTGGTGGTGAACACAGTGCATTCATGTCCCCTCTCCGCCAGTTTTTCCGCGACCTCCCTGCAGTGAAGCTCTGACCCGCCCATGACTTCCTTCCCGTATCTTTGGACCACAAAAGCGATCTTCATCTCACACACTCAAATCTTTAATATGTTTCAGTAATTTTCCCTGGGAATCGAGTGACTTGAATTCATCCAGCCTCTTTCTCTGCCTCTTGATGATCTTTTCTCTCAATTCCTTATCAGCCGCTAACTTATAGATCAGTTCGCCCAGCATCCTGAAGTCCTTGCCGTTCACCAGCACCCCAGCATCCCACAGGGTATAGGGAACCGCCGTGCAGTTGTAGGCAATGACCGGAAGGTCAAACACCAGGCTTTCTATAAAAGGAAGTCCGAACCCCTCATGCTCGCTTAAAGACAGAAACACATCCGAAGCCCTGTAATAAGCAAACATCTCCGCATCAGGGATGTGGCCTGTAAAGACCACCTCATCTGGCTGGAGAAAAAGTTCATCCGTGAATTTGATCAATGCCTCATAGTATTTGGGTAGAGAGGCTGTCTTTCCTATGATTATGAGCCTTACGAGAGGAGAGATGAATTTCTTATAGTACTGGACGACCCTGAGCAGATCCTCGACCCTTTTATTGGGAACGATCCTTCCGACAAACAGAATATTGACCCGTTCATCATTATAAAGGTCATACACAAATGGACTCACAGGCTGTTTGTATTTCTCAAAATCAACAAACAAGGGAAAGACGTCGGTCTTTTTGAATCCGAAATCCTCGAGTTCCAGCCGGTTGTATTCCGAATCAGCCAGCGCCAGGTGCGTGTATGGGGCCAGAGACGCAGCCTCTTCTCTTCCCAAACGCGTTATCCGGGCCATCTCTTCACTGAAATCTTTAAAAAACTCAGCAGGAGTTATGTTGTGATAGATCAGGACCTTCTTGCCCGGAAGATTTTTGAAAGCCTCTGTCATGGGCGACGGAAGAGCGAAATGAAAGAGTGTGATATCTCCCTCGCCCAATGCGGGAAAATGCGCGAAAAGCTCTGACTCGTCTTCCAGTTCACGGTCCCTGTCAAGACAGTATACTTCTGACGCGAATCCCTGAGACAACAAGAATCTTTTTATGTGACCGGCCGTATCACCGATCGCATCTCCCCTGTGATAACTGGGCACCAGTTGATTGACTTTCATTTTCTTAAAACCTCTCGAATATGTTCCATTAAAATCCGGTCGATATTGTCCTTCCGGTATTTTTCCAGTGCTCTATTCTGCCCTTCTATCAACTTATTCCTGAATTCCCCATCCTCATTTATCCTGTCAATAAGCGCTGCGGTACAGAGCATCTCCTTCCTCCTTACCAGCACGCCCCCTTTGTTCATGGTCTCCCTGACCGCTCCGGCCTCAAAGGCGACCACAGGGACGCGGTTGTAAAAAGCCTCAATAAGAGGAACGCCGAAACCTTCGTGTTCGCTCATGCTTAAATAGATATCCGCCGCCTTGAAATAAGCAACCAGCTCGGAAAGATCCACATGCCCGGTTATATGGACATTCTCCAGTTCCAGCTTTTTTATGAGCCTCTGAAGCCCGGCGTAATATTTTTCCATTCCCCTGTAATCACCGGCCAGAATGAGCTGAGACTCGGAATGGAAATATTTCTTATAAAAATAAAAGACCTTTATCACATCTTCGAACTTTTTATGGGGGGCCACCCTGCCCACGAACAAAAGGGTCTTTTTCCCGTTATCATAGAGCTCAGTGGTCACAGGATCGCCGTTCTGATCGAACTTGGACAGATCAAGGAGCAGCGGGAGGACTCCTGTTCTCCTGTAGCCGGCTTCCTCAAGCTCCTTTCGGTTGTATTCCGAATCTCCAAGGGCAAGGTCGACCTTATCCGCAAACATTCTGAGTTCTAGACGTCCCTTATAGCACTCCCTTGCCAGTATCCGGTGATGGTCCAAAAAAAATATAAAAGGAGTGATATTATGATAGATCATGACCTTTTTATCCGGGATCCGGAAGAACATCTTTGACACGGGAGAGCCTATGGAAAAATGAAAGATAACGATGTTTTCCTCTGAACTGAAATTCCTGTATTCCCTGAAGTCACGGGCGTACTTTGCCGTCTTGTTGTCATAATATTTGATGAATATCTCCGAACCATAGCCATTCTGCTGGAGGGCTTTCCGGATCTCCAGCATCTCATCCGAGATCGCATCTCCGTACGATAATGAGGTCGCAAATTGATGAACATCCATTTCAGATATCCCTTAAATCATGCCGCCCGCTTATTTGAAAACATGCCTCTCCAGAGCCTTCTCCCTCTTTTTGAAATTCTCAAAATCCTTCTCCAGAATACTGAGCTTGACCCTCAAATCTTCCACCTCGATCTTGAGTTTGGTCAGCTCTACAACAATATTATGGGAGAGCCCGTAGAGGAGTTTGATGTATTCCTTTTTTCTGTCCTCACCGTGCTCCTCCTCCAGCCTGCGGAGCCTCTCGTAGGTCTCTGCCATCAAATCCTGATGAGGATCATGGATCAGCAGTTTTATCAATGGCCGGAAAGGCCTTGCCGATTTTAGCAGAACGGTTCTCATAAAAGATTTCATAGCTTTGCTTCCTCCTCCTTCAGGCAAATCCGCGGCCTGGCTCGATCCAGGGCCATCCTTTTTGGCTGTCTCCTCTTTGATCTGCCTCATGATATCGGCTGCGCTGACATTCTCATAATCGATTCCAATTTTATCAGCCACGGTTTCCTTTGATGCGCTGCGCCTGCGGTCCCTCATTATCTTCCTTTTCATTTTTTTGGTTTGAACATCATGTCTTCCCAAACCCCCATCACATCCTTTATATCCAGATTCGGCTTCAGCTCCAGCTCCTCTATCTCTCTTATTTCCTTGTCTGAAAAGATGCCTTTCTTTTTCTTCTCAGCCAGAGTTTTTTCTATTTCCCGGATCAATTTTTTATTCTCTTCACTGCTCAAAGCACTGACCTCAAGAAATTCTTTTTCTTTTTCCATATGTGCGACTCCTTTTCAACTTTATATTATTATTTTCTTTTCAATGATATGCAAGATTTTTTCAATACCGGCCTCTTTCATTTTTTCCCTTTTTCATAATAACGGTTTGCATTATAATAACATATCAAGAGAAGGATTATTCACAAGTCGAAGTTGTTGTGTCATTGCGAA
>CAZSZS010000196.1:0-3629 GCA_964611275.1 uncultured Eubacteriales bacterium | reverse complement strand
TTTAAGGGAAATCGATTTTGTTGATTCCAGCCACATCCGCTTGGGAATCCTCACATCCAAACACATTGCTTTCAATCCCGAGAAAATGGAGATCCTGGATTTTCATGCGGGCTCACAGAGATTCGGACAAGCAGCGTCCACTACAGTACCTGAACAATACAAACCTTATGTGGGAGAATACAGGGGTCCTGACAAAGTTTTAAAAATCCTTGTACAGAACAACAGCCTCGCTCTTGATATCCCAGGAAGAATGATCTTTGAGCTCAAAGAACCGGATGAAAACAGGCTCTGGTATTTTAAACTCACAAACGATGCGGCTGTTTCTTTTGAAAAAAACAGCTCCGGTGAAGTGACCAGCATGAACATACTCAGCAAAGCCCGCATCCCCAAAAAATCAGATCCTGAGGAAACAACGGACAATATCCCGGAACAATTCCGGCCCTATATCGGCCAGTACCCTGTTCCCATGCAGGAAGCTGTGTTCACTGTTTTTTACAGCCAAAACAATCTGGCCGTCAAACACCCTGCCGGCGGAATCATGTATCTGGAAGAGCCGGACGAACAGGGACTGTGGACCTGCAGAAATAGAGATGAAAAAATTTCTTTTGTAAAGGATGATGAAGGGCGTGTGAAGGTCATGGTCATCCACGAATTGGTTCACGCCCCCAAAATCGATTGACCCGTGTACAGCTTGCCTAAAAGACAAAAATAATAGCCTTCTCTAATCAACCTGGATTATTCATGGAAGATTATGACTCCTTCTTCGTCTAAATAAATAGAAATTGATTCAAATCCTAAAACCGGAGGATGAGATGAGCATCATTGGAGGGTTTTCATCTAAATTCTTGATATTTATCATTGCTGCAGTGACAGTCATTGCCTTCTCTGCATTCTCTTTGTACAGTTACAAATCTCAAGAGGTGGACAAAAAGGTCAAGTCTTTTTTGGAAAGCCACCAATACCAGTGGAGGGACATGAACGTACCTGAAGTAGACGGCCAGATCCTCTATAATATTATTATGGAGAACGGCTATACCAGAGCCCTTGAAATCGGAACGTCAACCGGGCACTCAGGAACATGGATCGCCTGGGCCCTCAGCAGGACCGGGGGGAAGCTCATCACAATTGAAATAGATGAAAGGCGCTACTCCAGCGCTTTGAGTAACTTTAAGGAAGCAGGGCTTGTGGAATACATAGATGCCTGGCTGGCGGACGCACACGATCTGGTCCCCAAACTGGAAGGGCCTTTTGACTTTGTCTTTATTGATGCTGATAAGGATTGGTACACCAATTACGCCAAAGCGGTTATCTCCAAACTGGAACCAGGTGGCTGCATCGCAGCGCATAATGTGTATTCCCCCGGCAAAAGCCGTTGGGGGAGACGCAGCGGTACAAGCGAATACTATGAATTCATGCTGGAACAGGAGGAATTTGAGACATCTCTTCTCTCTGAAAGCCAGGCAGGAATTTCGGTAAGCTACAAAAAGAAATAAAACCCATATAAATCTATAAAACCAGCTCTTTTTATGATAGCATTATTCATTCAATCCAATGAATAAAATCTCTCTCTCTCTTCCCGGAAAGGACGTGGAAAGGAAAATAGGTCCGGTTACAGCGACCTCTATTGTGGTGGCAAATATGATCGGAGCCGGTATTTTTACAACTTCTGGAATCATGGCAGGATATCTTCCCAGCTCCGGTTGGATCCTTGTCTGCTGGCTTTTGGGAGGACTCATCGCCATATCCGGTGCGCTCTCGTATGCAGAGTTGGCGACCCGAATGCCCCAGGTCGGCGGAGAATATGTGTATCTCAAAAAGATCTATCACCCCTCCATCGGCTTTCTTACAGGATGGACCAGTTTTTTCGTTGGATTTTCGGTCCCCATTGCTGCTTCAGCCATGGCCTTTTCAGAGTATATCTTTGAGGGACTCCACACTCAAATTTTAGGTGAAACCTCAAACCAAATGTTTTTTATGAAAAAAGGCACGGCCCTTTTTCTCATAATCCTGTTTACCGGAATACACTATATGGGCTTGAAGCTGGGGGGAAAAGTCCAGAATTTCCTGACTTTCCTCAAAATAGGCATCGTTGTGGGACTTGCCGGAGCCGGCATAGCTTTGACCGGAGGAAGGGGGATCTCAGCGTTTTCCTTTGTCACAGAAAACCAGAGCTCGTGGCTGGCTTTTGGAACAGCCATGATGCTTGTCATGTTCTCTTACAGTGGATGGAATGCCAGTTCTTATATTGCCGGAGAGATAAAAAATCCCAGAAAGAATTTACCTTTGTCCCTTATAATCGGCACTTCCATAGTGATCCTTCTCTACCTGGCACTTAACCTTTTTATTTTCCAGGCTCTTCCCTATGATAAGGCAGAAGGAACCATTGCCATTGGTGAACGAGCTTCTATTGAAGCATTCGGCCCCTGGATGGGGGATGCCCTAGGGCTTCTGATAAGCCTGGCCCTTCTCTCTTCCTTATCCGCTTTTATCATCATAGGCCCCCGGGTTTATTTTGCCATGGCCCGCGATAGATTGTTTTTTCCTTTTGCGGCAAAAATACACCCTAAGTACAAAGTCCCGGGAAAGTCTATCCTGATCCAGGGCGCTATCGCGGTTCTCATGGTGCTCATCGGCTCCTTTGAGCAGCTTCTGGTCTATATCGGATTCGCTCTGAATATTTTCCCCTGGCTGGCTGTATTCGGTATCTTCCTGGCCCGAAAGCGCCAAATCGGAAACGACAATGCTTTTAGGGTATGGGGATACCCTGTGGTCCCGGTCTTCTATCTTGTGTCCAGCTTATTTCTTATGGCTATTAATTACCTAAACCGTCCTATCGAATCCACTGCTGCCGTAGTGACTGTTTTGATCGGGATACCCTGTTATTTTATCTGGATCAAAGGATTCTCACGGAAATCATAACAAAAGTCTATCTTTCTGGTATAATAGAAGGGGAAATTAAAATGAACAAAAAAAGATTCAAATCGATCATTCTCGTAACTTCTGTTTTACTGGTTTTTAGCACCGCATACCCGGCAAAATGGTTTTTTGATATTGAAACCGGGCTGGTTTCAAGCGGGTACAATAATGTGCGCATCCCCAATGATACAGGAACTCTCTTTTCTCTTTCCGAAGACCTGGATATTCAAAGCAAGATGTTCTTCCGGATCAGAGCAGGCGTGGAACTCGGAAAAAGGCATGTGGTCTCTCTGTTCGCAGCCCCCCTGACACTGACAGCCAAAGGGCAGGTCGACCAGGAAATTTTCTTTTTTGAGGAACAATTTCCCCCGCAGACTCCTCTGGATGCTGTGTACACATTCAATTCCTACAGAGCAACATACAGGTATGATATTGTCAGATCACCGAAATGGAACATAGGCATAGGTTTTACTGCTAAGATCAGGGATGCGGTCATAAAAGTTGAAAGTCCGGACAAATCTTCTGAGAAAACAAACGTCGGGTTTGTTCCTCTTTTACATTTTCGCGCCGAATACTTTATCACACCTCATATCCGGGCTCTCTTGGAAGGCGATGCCCTGGCTTCCCCCGGGGGACAGGGCCGGGCTGAAGATGTTTTTCTGGGTTTAATAGTGAACGCAGGAAAAGGCTGGGATATTAAAGCCGGCTACCGG
>CAZSZS010000195.1:0-43494 GCA_964611275.1 uncultured Eubacteriales bacterium | reverse complement strand
AGCATTGAGAGGGCTATTCAAAATGATGAATATGAAGTGAGAAGAGCACTCAGCGGAGAAGAAGCGCTTGATAAGATAAAGGAGAATCCCTGCAATCTGGTTATCGCTGATTTGATGATGCCAGGGATAGGAGGCATCGATCTTCTCAAATCATTGAAAACAAATTTCTCTGAAATCAATGTCATTATGATCACAGGATATCCCACCATCAAAACCGCTGTCCAAGCCATAAAAATAGGGGCCTTTGATTACATAGCCAAACCCTTTACTCCCGAACAATTACGAAGTGTCGTAGCAAGATGTTTTAAAAGTGAAGAAAAAATAGAGAAGAAACCGCCCCTCACAAACATGCCTCCCGGAGTCTACTACATCATCGGGCACACATGGGTGAGGCCTGAAGAAAAAAATAAAGGCCGAGTGGGCGTGGTTCATGATTTCTTGAAAACAGTGGGAAGGATAACAAATTTACAGCTTCCAATAGAAAACGATAATGTCACACAGGGTGAAATGTGCGCTAAGATAAAAGATGATGCTGGTTTCAACTACGGTATCTGGTCACCTGCCACAGGAAAAGTATTTGAAGTCAATGAAGAGTTAAAAAAAGATTTTTCTCTTTTGAAACAATCACCTTATCAAGATGGATGGCTTTTCAAATGTGCACTCACTGACTTCGAACAAGATAAAGAATCCCTGCTTCTTTCAAAATAAAATAAGCCTTCCCCGCATAAATGAAGATAAATCCCCTTCACCAACCCCAGCTTATGGCAACCTCTCTGGCAGGAAGCGCCATCCTCAAAAGGTTTGATCCAAAAAAAATCATGAGCCTGGATTCAAAGGGATGCTGGATAGAAAACCCTGAAAAACCATTGTACCGTGCCACAAATGAAATCCTTTTTCGTCTTTGGAAAATGGATGAAAAACAAAAAAAATCAGTCCTGGATAATATTATCAACCTCTTTATAAAAAAGGCGATCTGGCCGTCTGTATTGAAAATAAAAACCGCTCTTATAAAAATCTCATCAAGGAACATTTCCCGTTTGTCCTGTCGAGAGATAGAAAAAGATCTGTCGGATCACTATATATCCTCAAAAAGGCCGGAAAAACATATCCCTTTTCTTGCAATTTTAGAGGTCTTTGCCTGGATATTAGTGGTTGAAGCTCAGCGGAAAAATGGGAACAGGTACGTTCCCGAATGGGATCTGGAAGAGAAAAAGAAAATCCAAAAATATAAAAAGGATCTCTTGGATTCGGAAAACTTATTAAACAGCTGTCTATCAGAAAAAAACAGGCCGCTGATCCCGCAGTTATATACGCAAATAAAAGAACTCAACCCTGACCATTTCAGCTCCATTGCGGATTTGATAGCAGAGGAACTAAGGTTGACTGATGACATCAGGGAGCTCCTGATGCTTTCTGAAATCCCTTCCAAAAGAGAAGAATGCACTTCTCTCATAAGAGAAAAAATCTACCCTCCTTCAGGGGTAGTAACAGAGATTTCCCCTGCTCTTCTAAGGCCTTGTACAGAGCTGCTCAGGAACAGAAAAATCGATGTGTCAAGCGGTATTCATTACAGAGCTTCAGTCATACTTAGCGTTCTCCGGGATCCCAGGTCAACTGAGACCCTGCTCAACGCTTTAGTAACATTTCCTCTTCATTTGACCAATATTAGAGAAAATATCATCTACACCCTGGGAAATCTGAAGGAAAA
Source organism: uncultured Eubacteriales bacterium (assembly GCA_964611275.1). Classification (GTDB taxonomy): domain Bacteria; phylum Acidobacteriota; class Aminicenantia; order Aminicenantales; family Aminicenantaceae; genus WJMT01. The sequence continues at coordinate 41,786 of CAZSZS010000195.1, read as the reverse complement.
AGACGCGACAAGGCCCATAAAAAAAGTGCTGGAAGGTCCTGATAAAATCGTCTACACCCATTCAGACAGGACAAAAAGGACCTCTTTACTGAAAGAGCAGAAGGAAGAAGCTTTACGGAGTTTGGGAAAAATCGGTTTGGAGTCTTTGAGTATTCTCCCTTCCATGATCAAATACAAGGATCACCACTCAACCAGAATAAAAACACATTTAAGCTGGGCGCTCGGGGAAATCGGGAAAATCCAAAAAGAAAAGCATGGAGGTGTGAGCGCAGACATTCTGATCGCACTCCTTACGCTCCTCAAAACAAGAAACAAACAAATATTTGAAGAAGCTGTCAGTGCATTGAGAAAAATAGAGATGCCGAAATTTCTGCATTCCCTCTATCTGTATAATGTAGGGGCCATCAGCATACTGGGATTAAAGCCGGCTCAAAGCGGTCTTTATGAGCTCTCAGAAACCCTTCATTACTTAATACTCTCTCAGGGAAGGGCTATCATGGCTGTTAACGGAGATTCGGGAACAGGAAAAACTTACTTTTGCGAGTCTATTCTCGAAAGTTTTGGAGGACTGGACCCAAAAGAAATTCTCTACCTCATGAGAGACAGAAAAAAAGACCAAAAAATATTCAATCAAATCCTAGGCATCAAGTGGTTGAAGAAATACATAGACCCTGTCCATTACCAGGGTTATCCAAACTCCGAAGAAGATGATAATCCAGAGGAATATCTGACAAGATTCATTGAAAAAAATTCTGATAAAAAACTGATTATCGTTGATGGCTGCAGGGACCAATACTATTTTCAGAGAATCATTGATCTGCTCCATTTCAGGGAAAAGCTTGATGTTGTGGTGAACTTCAGGGCTAATTTTTCAACAAGAAGAAAAAATCTGGAGGACCGGGAAACCGCATTGGAAAGTATAAGAACTCACCTTTCTTTTCTCGAAGAACCACCACTTGAAGACACCCATTTTTACCAAGAGGGAAAAACAATAGTCTATGACCTTGACAACTCAATCAACAGGCGTCTCAACAAGCCGGAGATTCAGGAACTTTTTAAAAAAAGAAGAATAGATACATGGGGTTCCATGATAAAAATAGGAGATTTTGTAAAAAAAGCAGAGACAAGGGACGTGAGTTCAGAACCTTTCTCCTATTCTGAACGCACATTTGATATGGAAAAAGGAACCTTCTCCATACAAAAAAAGTGGGACTTCAAGCCTGAAGAGAAACGATTCAAACCCCTTCTTAATGAAGATGTGGATACAAATCCCAATCTTCTCCAAAGCATCTTTGTCGATGACCTCTGGCCGCATCACATCCGGTTTTATGCTCAGGACCAGATTGCGGGAATCGGAGAAAAAAGAAAGATCTTTATTCTCACTTTCTTAGATAACAGAATATTTTACGCATCTCTCGAAGACTTTACAGACCTTTCTCTTGTAGGAAGAAACATTTTTCTAAGCGACAAAAAAGGAGAACTGATGAGCGTCTCCTTTGAGAATGGCCATATAGTCAAATACGGAAGTATTCATTCTCCTATCTGTTCCATGGCCTCATTACCCAGAAATAACCTGATAACCGGACATGAGGACGGCACAATCCTGGTCTGGAATATGGAAAACAACGAACTTCTGAAAATCAAATCCCATTCCTCTCCGGTCATGGCTCTTGCTGTCACTTATGACGGCACTATCTATTCATGGAGTCAACACCACAGGCTCCATCACTGGCATTTACAAACAAGACGCGTACAGGAGGTAAACACAAAAAACGAAAGGATCTCGCATTTGAAAATATACCCCCAGGGAAAACTCCTAGGCCTATCAGAAAATAAAAAAGCAGAACAAAAAATAAAGATAATGGATTTTACCGGAAAGAGCTCAGATGTTTTCTCCCCCCCTTTTAGCATACATCCATCAAGTATCACGATCACTTATGACGGCAGGATCCTTTCCGGTTTATCCGGGGAAGTCCAAAGGAAACCTAATCTGGCTGTGCTGACTCCCGGTGATAAAGTATGGGCGGTCCATTTTCTCCGAGGCCATGCCCAGGGAACCAGGGACTGCCTTTGTATGGGGCCGAAGATCATTTCATGCGGAAAGGAAAAAGGAAGTCTTTACGCCATCCGTTTCTGGGGAACCGAATTTTATGTGAGGACACAAATCAGTAAATTATCCGGTTAAGCCACAAAAAGAATTATAGATATGATCAAAAAAAACTGCAATAAGAAAGGATTTATCCCATGAAAAAAAAGGTTGCTTCTAACTGTATACTCATTCTTTTAATCATTTTAAGTCCTCTTTTCCTGAATGCTGAAGAAAAAAACAATCCCCTGCTCCAGTCGTGGCCCCAGTATCTCAAACTGAAAAAAGAATCAGAATTGAGACTAAAATGGATCCAGTTGGGCCCGGTCATGAATTCGGCACGGGTGGAATCTGTCCAATGCGATCCCTTAAGACCGGAGACCATGTACGTCGCGTTCGGTTCGGGAAACCTTTGGAAAACCGAGAACAACGGCCTCTCCTGGAAACCCATCTTTGAAAACCAGGCTGCTTTAGGCATAGGAGATATCGCCTTAGCTCCATCGGACCCTGACAGGATTTGGCTCGGTTCCGGAGAAAGCCTTAAAAAAGCAAGGAACTTCACCATGCCTGGTACAGGTGTTTTCCGTTCTGATGATGCCGGAAAAACCTGGAAGAATATGGGACTTTCTGACTCCTTTCATATAGGAGAGATAGCCGTTCATCCCAAAGACAAAAACTGCGTCTTCGTCGCAGTGCTGGGCCATTTCTGGTCACCAGACAAAAACCGTGGCCTTTACAGGACCCGTAACGGGGGCGGAACATGGGAGCATGTTCTCTATGTCAATGAAAGGACAGGAGCCAATGATGTGGTTATTTCCTCTTCCAACCCTGATATTATTTATACATCCATGTGGGAAAATTATCCCGGCATCTACGGGAAAGACAGCGGAATTTATAAAAGCGAGGACGGAGGCGAAACATGGGAAAGACTGAAGGAAGGCCTTCCAGACGGGCCGAATACAGGGCGGATCGGTCTCGCTGTATCCTGGTCGGATCCAAAAAAAGTGTATGCCCTTGTGGACAATCTGAACAAAAAAAGCCACTTGGCCGCAGAGGTCTATAAAACAGAAGACGCAGGCAAAACATGGAAAAGAACACACCAGGAAGAACTCCTGATTTTTCCAAGGATAGGGTGGTATTTTGCGGACTGTTATGTCAATCCCCTTGATGATGAAGAAATCTATGCCCTCGGCGTCAGAACAGCACACAGCACAGACGGAGGCAAGACCTTCCGTTTGCTGGGAGGGGATGTGTTTCACTTTTTCCCGAATCAGGCAGAAACCCTTCATCTCGACCACTGTGAACTATGGATAGATCCTTTGAATCCAAGCCATCTCGCACTGGGTAATGATGGAGGTCTCTATGTGAGTTACGACAAAGGGCATTCCTGGATGCATTTAAACAATATCCCTGCCGGTGAATTCTATGATATATCAGTCGACAATCAGGACCCTTATCTCGTCTACGGCGGGACTCAGGACGACTCCTCTGTGTACGGTCCTTCTAAAGAATGGAACCCTCAATTCTCAGACGGGTGGGGCTATGTATGGCTCGATGCATGGGCCGGGGGCGACGGCTGCTACACTGTTCCTGATCCCGAGAGCCCGGATACCGTCTATTTTTCCAGTCAAAACGGGGCTATACGGCGCAAGAACATGACCACAGGACGCTCCGTCTCTATAAGGCCGCGCCTCCCAAAAGGGCATGAAGGCAGCCTCTCATACAATTTTGTAGCTCCCTATATCGTCTCTCCACACCATCATCACACCATCTATCATGCGGGAAATTACATCTTCAAAAGCCTTGACAGGGGCAATTCCTGGGAATTGATCAGTCCTGATTTGTCTCTGTCCTCTCAAAGAGATAAAAAATCCACAGCAGCGGGCGCCATAGCGGAATCTGCTCTGGAACCGGGGCTTTTGTATGTGGGAACAGACTCCGGTGCATTTTGGGTCTCCCATGATGACGGAAAACAGTGGGAAGAGCACTCCGAAGGCCTTCCGATCGCATACATCAGAAGCATCTGCCCGTCACGGTTCAAAAAGCCCAGAGTCTATGTGGCCTTAACAGGAATCAATCTGGATGACCTTAATAATTATATCTTCGTCTCTGAGGACTATGGTCGAAACTGGAAATCCCTGTCATCAAACCTCCCCAATGAAGTGGCCAATTCAATTCTGGAAGACCCTGTTAACGAAGACATCCTCTATGCTGGTTTGTACAGGGGAGTCTATTTGTCAGCAGACCGAGGCATGAGATGGGATCTGTTGGGGCCTGAGATGGCTGCAACATGCATATCCGACCTGGTCATACAGGAAGAAAAGATGGACCTGGTCGCAGGTACCCACGGCAGAGGAATCTATAAAATGAACATCACTCCCATCCAGGCGGCATTCCAACACGGACACCCTCAAAACAACATTCTGTTCAAGACACCAGTGGCCACACTTCCCTGGTTTAATGACACACACAATGATCCCAGCAGGAAAACCATAGAAAAGGTCCCGATCACTTTCTTTCTAATAAAGGAGGGAGATGTCTCCATCGAAATTAAGAATAAAAAAGGAGACATTATCTGGTCTCAAATCGTGAAAGGAAACAAAGGCTTCAATCAAATAAGATGGGACCTTGTCACTGAAACCGTTAGCAGCCCTTACCCATATTTTATTCATTATCTGAAATTCCCCAAGCCTGGAACCTATGACCTCTTTGTGACCGGAAAGGATGTGGACTTAAAAGGAGAGCTCACCATTGTGGAGCACCCACCCATAGCTTCATTACTCCGTTCTTCGCAATGACGAAGGGAGCACAAGCCACACCTGAATTTCACACTACTTTGGATACATCCCTTTTTTAAAAAGCATTGAGTGCGGCAAAAGAGAAGTTGAGTACGGAAGCAAAGCTCACCCATAGAAGATACGGAATCTGTATAAGGGAAGCTGCCTTGGAGATGGAATAAAATTTAATGACCATGAATAAAATCGCAACCCAAAGAAGAATGATCTCTATAAAAGCTATCAGTGTAAGATGGAAGCCAAAGAAAATTATGGACCAGAGGGAATTCAATACCAACTGAATGAAAAAGATGATCAAAGCGGCTTTGACTTCTTTTTTATTCGCTCCTTTTTTCCATATCAGGAAGGCAGAGATCCCCATCAGTACATACAAAGTGATCCACACAGGGGCAAAGAGCCAATCCGGCGGTGTGAATGAAGGTCTTGAAATTTCTTTATACCACGTATCGACAGAGTCTGCCGTAAACAGGGAGCCGATAAATCCTGCCATCTGGGCGATAATGATGAACAAGACCAAGAAAAGGGCGTTTCTTAAAAGACTTTTTCTCTCTCTTTTGCTGTTATTATGTGTGTTCATTTTTAATTCTTCCTCTTTTTCTGATCCTTACCGGATCGTAATCTGACTGCTGCTTGTTTCAAATTCCAGGCTTTCTCCTGTCACGCCACCACACGTGTATCCTGATACGGATAGGGAACAATCACCCGCTGCCTTTGGCCTGAAAACAAGTATCACCAAAATTCCCGAACCCCTGAATCCGGAGGCTATATCCGGGCTCGTAAATCCAATGGTACACAATCCCGATGCATTGTCCGTACTGTGTAAAAACGAGGGGTTTTCTCCCATGCCTTGTATGATAGCCCCTTTTCTGACTTCTGTTAATTCCAGAATCTGAGGGTCGAACGAAAGAGTCAAAGACATGTTCTGGACTTCTTGCTCTGATGCTAAATGGATCCTCACCTGAACATCTCTTTCCTGCGTTCCCCTGTACTCAGGAGGTGAAAGAGCGATCCTGTTGGGCTCAGGCTCCTCTCTTGAGGCCTCATTTGGCTGTTCCACAGCCCTCTCTCTTTGCTGGAGCATCACTTCCCGACCCGGCTCACGAGTAGGAACCGAGGAAAAACCTTTCTCAAGGTTCATCCATATAGGCTCATAGTCTTCATCTTTTAGAGGTATTGAACGGATAATATAAGGCGTAACCGTCAATATCACATCTGTCTGCTGGATTTCCTGGTCCGTATTTGAAAACAGACTTCCTAACAAAGGGATGCTCTTTAATCCGGCGATTCCTTTTAAGGTCTTGCGTTCCTCATCCTTAAGGAGTCCGGCCAATAAGTTTGTCTCTCCTTCCTTGAGCCTCATTGTATTTTTCACTTCCCGCGTCGTGATGATCGGGAGATCACCATATCCAGACCCTCCCAGAGCTTTGATCTTGACTTCCATCTCTAGAGTTATTTCCTGCTCAAAATGGATCTCAGGTGTTATATAAATCTCTATCCCAACATTTTTATAAGTGAATGAAGTGATGGGTTGTTGGCTGACTCCCCCGGCAGCTATGGGAGAAAAAGTTGTCTGGGGAATCGGCACCTCATCGCCGACAATATACTCGATTTTTTCTCCCTCTACACCACGCAGCCTGGGTTGAGCAATGATTTTGGTATCCACATCTGATTCTAAAAAACGGATAGTTCCTACAGGAATGCTTACCTGATAATTCTCAGCTTTAAGAAAATCAAGACTATCAGCACTCATCCAAGATGTGCTTTCTCCCTCAAGAGGATTCCCATACATTCCCCCTACTCCGTAGGAATCAAGGCTCAGTCCAATATCTCTTATTTTTTTTCTGGAGACTTCCATAATTTCCAGATCAATCATAACTTCACCCTTGGGCTTATCCCATAGAGTGATCAGCTTCTCTGCTGTTTCAAGCACACCCGGCGTGTCCTTTACAGTGATCGAATTCAGTGTCTCATCGACCGATATTTGCGGAATCTGGGACAAACCCCGCAGCATTTGAAGCAGGGGAGCCTGTATATTAGTCACATCAACATTGGAGAGATAAAAGGTCCTCACAGCCACAATATCATATTTGGCTCTGTTCTGAGGCGTATCCGGTACAACCAACACTGTGTTTTCATCTATGATTCTGAAAAAATTCTGAGACGTAAGACACAGCATATTCAAAGCTTCCAGAAAACTCATGCTTTCCAGGTCAATGGATAGAAGCATGTCACGAAACTGAGAGTCGAATAAGATGTTTACTCCCGCATGTTTCCCAAGTGCAGTAAATATGGAGCGAAGATCTGTTTCCTCTATGAACTTCAATGCTATTTCCTCATCACTGACCTTAAGCTCCAAGGGCGGTTTTATTTTTTTCTGAGGGATTTTCTCCAGAGGTATCTCTCCTCCTTCTAATATCCTTGCCTCTTCCAAGATCATCCGGTTTTGCGGATCATAGGAGAGAGCTTTCCGATACTTTTCAAGAGCCTGGTCTTTTTCTCCCTGTGCAGCCAAATGTCTTGCCTTATACAGATGCTCATTTCTGGCTGCGGTCTTTGCCCGAAATAACGCCAGCCTGTAGACCGAATTTTGAGGGTCCTCCAGTTGAGCCTGCTCATAAAACCGGATAGCTTCATCCCAGTTTTTAGCCATCTCCGCTTTGGTCCCCTCTGTGTAGTACCAGCTAAAGGTTGCGCACCCCCACAAAATCATGAGAGACAGAACACCTAATATATATTTTTTCATTTTTCTTCCCCCTCTAGTTTTAGTACTTTTTTTTCTGTTCCCAGTCCTTTAACTGTTACTGTTTTCGATGTGATTTCAATGATCTCAATCCCTCCCGGTAGGACATATCCTTTTTCCACAGCCAAAAATTCTCCGTTATAAAGGATCAAAGCCACCTTTTTTTTCAAGGAAGAGACGTAACCCAGATATTTCAGGTTAAAGTCCGGGATCCCGGGGTTCCTTTCCTCTCTTTCGTTAACAGGCACATCAATCCCTTGACTCAAGTCCACGGCAGGTCCTTCTGAGCCTGGGATTTCTCTGGGCTCAGAGACAGAAAGACTCTCATCTCTTTGACCGGTAAAAATATTTTTTACAGGAAGACTTATTTCCTTGGCTTTAGGTTTAAGTAAATCCAACCGTATGATCCTCACAGATTTTGTATCATCCCCGTCTTTCTCCCGGATCCCGAATGACGCCAATTGCGCACACAAAAAGACAGCGCCGAGAACAACAGATAGTGGTGCCCTAATTTTTTTACTTCGCATAATAAACCGATAAAGAAAGCCCCAGCCTTACTTTCCCGCTTCTTCTCTCAATATCCTCAAAAGTGATCCTATCCACATAGAGGAATTTTTCTAAATTTTCTATTTCGAAGAGAAAATCTTTTATCATAAGGTACGAGCCCGTGATGCTCAGAGATATGGATATTCTCTGTACGGCTTCTTCTGTATTTTTAAGATACTCATACCTGATGTCAGCTGTCTGTACTCCAGTTTTCTTATATAATTCATCAAGGTCCGCCCTGATTTTACGAAGACTCCTCTCCCCTTGATAAAAATAATGGTCATTTACATATTTGATATCCTTTCCTGCTTGGATCCATCTCTCACACTCTTCCCTTTTCTCAGAAACGGATTCGTTTAAATCGGATAATTCCGCCTCCTTAGCAGAAAGAGCCTGTCGCAAACGGGAACAGGTCTTTATCTGACCGCCTACGATAAAAATATGGAACAACACAACAAAAAACAAGAACACGGCTGTAAAAAAGAGTATCCGGCGTTCCTTCAAATTCAAAAGGTCAGTAAGTTTTGTCATAATCCAAAGATACCTCTGAAATAAAAGAGCCTGTTTCGCCCTTTCTTTCCCTGATAAGCCTCACGCCGCTGAAATCCATTGTGTATAAATTGTCAATGAATTGGAAAAGAGGGTCCAATCCGGTTGAAGCGACTTCCAGTTTGACCTGTGCTTTCAAATCTCCCATTTCCACGGGAGATATGGAAACAATATAACAATCGTCAGGAAGAGATTTTTCCAGAGCCGTGAACATCTCTGTCCAGGAAAAAGCTTTTTGAGAAATAAGATGATTGATAAACGTAACTTCAGAAAGATTTTCCCGGGAAAGCTTATTAACTTGGGTGATGTAGCTTCTCTCCTCCTGTCTTATACGATTGATTTTGTTCTCCATCCCGGTTAAAGCGGTCTCCATATCTTGACTGTCATTCCAGTTTTTCAAAAAAACGGTCAGCCCTATGATAAGCCATAAAACAGACACCCCTCCTATGAAAAAAAACAACGAGCGAAACAATCTCTTGTTTCTTAATGGATCCCCTGCAAGATTGAGATCCAATCGCCGCTTTATTTTCATAACAGCACACCCAAAACAGGAGAGAGTCTATCCTTCTCCTCCGGATTCAGACTGACATCTAAAGAGGATCCTATTTTATGAAAGGAGCACTCAAATTTTCTTTCTGCGTTCTCTATGAACCTATCAATACCTCCTATCCCGCTTCTTATCCAAAATTTCATTTCCCTGCGGTCCAGTCCTTCGAAGGAAACATTCAGTGTCTTCTCCACTTCCTCAAAAACATCTTCCATTTTATCCTGAATGCTTCCGGTTCCCCCTGTTTCGAGATCAAATCTTTTCTGCCTGTAAAGAATAAAATCAAGGCCTTTATACAAAGACAAAGAAAACGATTCCTTCTCAATATTCAACAGAAAACAATTCTCTTCAGAACCGACACCCAGTAAATTAATCAGCCCGACAGACGGGGGGACAGCTGTCCGCACATTGAATCCAAACAGCTGGAAGAATTCCTCATACTCTTTGATGATATTTGTCCTCGTTAGGATAACCACGGCTCTCAATCCTGAATCTCTGGGAATAAGGTCATAGGAAATCCGTGCGTCTTCAGGCAAAAAAGGCATCCCCTTTTTTATTCTGAAGCGGATGATTTGTTCTCTCTCCCGGGAGGTACCCGGAAGCGAATCAAAAGAAAAGGTGAAAGTCTTTTGAGACAACTCCGGAAAAACCAAAGCGATATCCTTACTCTTTAAACTCATTTTACGGGCTGCTTTTGAAAATTCTTCTTTTAAGACCTCCGGTTCAATAATATTTTTTTCAATAAAAGAGGGCTGCACAACTCCTTCCGGAATATCACTCACATAGGTATCCATAATGCTTTTTTCCTTTGCTGAAAGACAGACTCCGCATATGTAACTCGAGGAAATAGAGAACCCGGAAAAAAGCTTAGGGGTTGCGGAAAAGAACTCAATAAATTTATCCCAAAATAGATTCATCTTTAATGCCATTTACTCAAGAAAATTGCTCTATAATATAAAATTTACTCAACAAAAGTAACCTTATTCAGTTCTTTCAAGCTGGTTATCCCCTGAAGGACCTTATCCATGCCGACTTGCCTTAAAAAAGTCATTCCTTCCTGCTTGGCCCTTTTCTTGACCTCGGACAGGGGTTTCTTATCCAGTATCATTTCTCTTATCTCATCAGAAAGTTCAAGGAACTCTGCAATGGCTGTTCTTCCCTTGTAACCGGTAAAATGACATTCTTCGCATCCTCCTGCCTCATAAAAAACGTGACCCCTGTATTTCTCCGGGTCTAATCCTGATCCAATAAGCTGCTCCTCACTGAGCCGTTCTCTTTGCTTGCACTTTGGGCAGAGAACCCTCACCAGGCGTTGGGCAAGCACACCATTGAGAGCGGAAATAAAGCTGTATGGGTCCACTTTCATATGAAGAAACCGCCCGATAACATCAAAGACATTGTTGGCATGGACTGTTGTGAACACCAAATGACCTGTCAGTGCGGACTGGATGGCTATCTGAGCTGTTTCGGGATCTCTGATTTCTCCAACCATTATTTTATCCGGATCATGCCTTAAAATGGAGCGAAGCCCCCGGGCAAAAGTCAGTCCCTTTTTTTCATTGACCGGGATCTGTGTGATCCCATCTATTTGGTATTCGACGGGGTCTTCAATGGTCACGATCTTATCTTCTGGCGATTTTATTTCCGTTAATGCCGCATAAAGAGTGGTGGTTTTCCCGCTTCCTGTCGGACCGGTCACAAGCAGCATGCCGTAAGGCTTGACGATATATCTCTTCAATGTATGAAGGATATCCTTGGAAAAACCCAGCATATCCAGCCTCAATTCGGAAATGGCTTCGGTTATCATCTCTTTATCAAGTATTCGTATGACAGCATCCTCTCCATAAATACTGGGCATGATGGAGACTCTGAAATCAATCCCCTTATCTTTTACTTTAAGTCTGAACTTTCCGTCTTGAGGGACGCGGCGCTCTGCAATATCCAGATCTGACATGACTTTAATACGGGAAATGATGGGCGATTGGAATCTCTTATCAATATGGTCTATGGCTTCGCTGAGAACTCCGTCTATCCGGTACTTTATGATCAAATCATCTTCTTTAGACTCGATATGAACATCGCTGGCTCTTCTTTGGACAGCAGTGAATATGATTGAATGCACCAATTTTATTATGGAGCCGTCCTGGTCTGCCAGTTTTTCCGCTGAAATGGCTTCTTCATCTGTCTGTTCATCTTTCTCGATGATCTGCACTACATATCCTTCTGTCGCATCCTTCAGCACCTGCAGTGCGGCTTCGCTTTTCCTCAGTGCTTCAAAAATCCCCCTTTCTGAAGACACAAATACATTCACTTTTTTACCCAGAAAGGACTCAATGGAATCTATGACAGATATGTCTGAGGGATCACTCACCGCAATTTTTACACAGTTTCCATTTTCCTCAAAAGGAATGAATTTTGACCTGTACAGAAAATCGACGGGAAAAGACTGAACCAAGTCCCTGTTGATGGACACGTCAGAAAGATCAATATAGGAAATTTTATACTTCTCAGCCATTTTTTTTGCTTTGAGCTCCGCATCCTTTAACGACTTGTATCGCTTTTTCTGTTCGTTGTTTTTATTCATCCTGCCACTCGTATGATATTAAAAATTGGGAGATACACGGACAAAAGCATTCCCGCAACCGCCACTCCCATCAATACAATGATAATGGGTTCGATCAAAGATACAAATCGGTCAACTTTAGCTTGAACCCTTTGGTCATAGACATCAGCCGTATCAAACAGCAGCCCTTCCAGATTTGCAGATGTCTCCCCCACTTTTATCATATCCAAGGCAAGGGGTGAAAAGCATTCTGTTTTTTCAAGGGCGGTTGAGACAGTTTCCCCGTTTTTTATATTATCCTGAATATTTCTCATCCTGTATAATATATAATGATTAGGAACTGACTTGCGGGCAATATCAATGGAAGACAATAAGGAAATCCCTCCGCTGAGAAGCAATCCTAACGTGCGGCAGAAAAGCGAGATGGAGGATTCCCTCCATATGACTCCTCCGTAAGGCAGGTGAAGCTTCAACTTATCCATCCATACAAGAGATCTCTCTTTCTTCTTGATTCGAAGAAAAACGATAAACAGCAGCAAAAAAAAGATCAATAATAGGGGAAAAACCCTCTGCATTGCCATGGAAAAAGACAACAAAGACCGAGTAATGACTGGAAGTCGGGCTCCAAATCCGGAATAAAAATCAGAAAATCTCGGTATGATAAAATTGACGAGCAGTAAAATCAGAGCAAAGGAAAAAATAACCAGCAAAGAAGGATACATCAGGGCTGTTTTTATCCTTTCCTTAGTCTGAGACAATACCTTTTTATATTCGATATAACGTCTGATCGTCTCGGGCAAATTCCCTCCCCTTTCTCCTGCCATAACGGACGCAACATAGACCGTTGAAAAATATCGGCTTTGTTGCGAAAAAGCTTCTGAAAGAGAGCTGCCGCTTTTAACCTTATCCTCCACTATCATCAACACTTCTTTAAGCTTTGTATCCCTAATGCGCCCGGTAATGATCTCAATACATCTTAGAACCGGATATCCGGCCTTGAGAAGAGCTACAAGCTCCTGATTAAACATGATAAATTCTTTATCATTAATTCTTTTTTCATGGGGAAATACAGCGATCCTGATTTTTTTCCAGTCGCGTTTAACTGAAAGAATACAAAAGCCTTTTTCCCTGAAGTGTCTGCGGCAAACCTCGGATGTGGGTGCCAGAAAACTTTTTGAAAGGACCTCTCCCGTCTCAGCTGCTACTCTGCAATTATAATAAGGCATATCAAACCGTCAAATCTCTTGGAAAGTATATCCATATTAATTAATCATCCTGTTTTTGTCAATCGAGTGGAGCCCTATTAAAACCATCTTAACGGTTCAGGAACGGATGGCAGCGCAGAGTAAGAATGGGAAGTCGGTCCATCTCGTTATAACTGAGGTATATTGACAAACACCTAACAAATCTTTATTTTTAAAGTTATGAAGAAACATCTTTTGGTTGATGTCATCCTGTTTTTTCTTTTATCTTCATTTGTTTTCTTGTATAAAGCTCCTTTCCAGCTTTCTTCCTCTACAGGCCACGGGAACAGGAACGGGCTCCTCTTCCAAACAGTCCAGGAGAAGGAAAAGGAAACCGACTATATGACCACGCTGCTTGAACGAAATCCCGAACCACTCGGCCTTAAAGAAAATCCTGTTCTAAGAAGATACCTTTCCCAACCACCAATAAGCTGGGCTATAAGAGCTGAAAAGGGACATATACTGCACTGAATATGTTTTTTACAATAATGATTCACTGTTTCGGATCCCATGCGGCCCCTAAAAACGATCTGTGATTCAAGATGAAAAAAACAATCTATCTGAGCCTTATCCCTGTCCTTATACTTCTGGTTTTGGGCTGCATCAATATCTATAAAAAAATCGTATGGGAAGAGCCTACAGACGGAGTGACCTGGGAAGAAACTCCACAGGGACTTAAAGCGCTCAAAGTGGAAGAAGGCAGCCCTGCTTATTTGTGTGGAATCGATAAAGGGGATATACTTTATTCCATAAACGATATCCCTATAAGAAACATCATTGACCTTTCCAAGCAGCTCTGGAAGGCGGAAAACCTCAACCAAAAAGTCAGGTATGAAGTCATTCATAAGGGAGACCAGATATTCCCTTCAACCTACCTCACAACACAAAGAACAGGTTTGCTGTATTTTTACCTTGCGCTGATCGGGCTCACCACTTTTGTCATAGGTTTCATTGTTCTTTTAAATGCCGGCGGAAGACTCACAATCCCCTATATATTCTTTTTCCTCATCTCACTTGCCTTTTACTGCATTAATGTTTTTTCTCCCACAGGCCATCTCGATACTTTGGATAATATATTCTACTGGATCGATAAAATCGCTTTTGTGGCCTTCCCCCCTCTTCTTTTCCACTACTTTCTCATCTTCCCGAAAAGAAAAAAGTTTTCCAAAAAGATCATTTCTTCAGGGGCTGTGCTCTATCTTCCGGGAGCTGCCCTTCTCTTAAGCCGGATTTTTATCCACTTGCCTAATTTTTTTAATTTTACAGAATCCTTTATAGGCCGATATTATAAAACTTTAGAAAAACTCGATCTTTTCCATTTCACTGTTTTTACCCTGGTAGCCCTAGGAGTCATCATACATGACTCATACAAATTCACTGATTTCATTATAAAAAAACAACTCAAATGGGTCGCTTACGGCCTTGGTCTAGGCATCATCCCCTTTTCTATTTTGTATTCCATTCCGTACATATTTGGCGCTGTCCCCTCAAAAATCGCAGAAATGACCGTCATACTGCAGGCTCTGATCCCTCTGACATTTGCTTATTCCATCTCAAGATACAGGCTCATGGACCTGGAAGTGATCCTAAAAAAGGCCATTACCCTGGTCTCTTCCTATGTGGTGATAGCCATCCTTTACTTTGTAGTGAGTTCGCAGACAAAAATATTCCCTGAGAATAGATTAAACGCTCTCATTTTGGGTGTCCTGGCCATTATCCTTGGGGCTACCTTGTTCACTCCTCTGAAAAAATTGATCCAATCTCTACTGGACAGGGTCTTTTATAAAAGAAGCTACAAATACAGAAAAATCCTTCTGTCGATAAGTCAAGAATTAAGCCGGGAGAAAGACCTTCAGAAACTATCAAAGTCACTCCTTGAGTTGATCTCAAACGCCTTATCCCTTATCTCGATCGCACTTTTACTTCCAGCAAAAAGAAAAAAAAATATTTTCTATATACAAAACTCGAAAGGCAGCCCTCCCTCACCCCAAAATCATATAAACATAAACAGCCATCTTTTGAACAAAATGAAAGAACAGGATTCCGTCTCTCTTTATTCACTCACAGATGAACAAAAAACACTGTCTAAAGACAGCGGCCTTTCAGATCTCGGTTTTTTCCATCTTCTCCCTCTCAAAGTCGAAGAGAAACTCATCGGCTGTCTGGCCATGGGGAAAAAAAACGATAACACATTTCTGAACTCAGATGACTGGGAACTTCTCCGCACCATATCTTCTCCTATGGCCCTGGCTTTGGAAAACGCCACCTTATATGATCAAGCCAGGGACAGAGCTTTTGAACTCGAGCGGCTTAAAGACTACAGCGAAAATATTATCGAAAGCCTGACCGTGGGTGTGGCGGTCATGGACCAAAAAGGGAAAATAATGGGCTGGAATCGAGTCATGGAAGACACCTTTTCTCAAAAAAAAGAAGACATAGAGGGAAAGAAACTGAGTGAGGTCTTAGGAGAAAAAAATTATTTAGCACTCTTCCCATCAGATACTCAGAAGGGATTCCGCCTTCTCAGCGAGATCACTCTTGACCTGCCTCAAGGAAAAAAGAAAATTTTTGACATCGCAAAAACCCCTCTCCTTGACAACAAAATGAATCCCTACGGCACCATCATAGTCTTTGATGACACCACAGAAAAAATCTCCCTCCAGCAGCAGCTCTTGACTTCAGAAAAACTGGCATCTGTAGGCCTTCTCTCCGCAGGTGTGGCGCACGAGATAAACACTCCCTTAACAGGCATCTCCAGTTACATCCAAATTCTCCAGAAAAAGCTCAACAATACCCCTCATTCTCAAATCTTAAAAAAAATCGAAACCCAGACCGACAGAGTAGGAAAAATCGTAAAAAATTTGCTAAACCTGGCACGGAATCCCTCGAAATCCAGTCACCAGCAAATCAACCTTAAGGAAAGCCTGCGCTCTATCATATCTCTCATCGACTATAAATTGAAAAATATGAATATTGATCTTAAATTAGACCTTAAAGAGGTGGAACCGATCTGGGCCCAGGAAGACAGGCTCCAGCAGGTCTTTATCAATATCATTCTCAATGCACTTGATGCCATGCCGAACGGGGGGACACTTAAAATAAGCCTGTACCAAAAAGAGGGATACAATGCTGTTGAGATCAAGGATACAGGTGTGGGCATAAAAGGCCAGCATATAGCTCACATTTTTGACCCTTTTTTCACAACAAAAGGATTCGGCAAGGGAACAGGGCTTGGACTTTCCATCAGTTACGCTATAATAAAGGAGCATGAAGGACATATCGATGTAAAAAGCATTGTAGGTAAAGGGACTGTTTTTACCATTTTCATTCCCATTAAACAGAAAAAAAAGCAGGAAGATAAGTCCTTATCGGTGTAAAAGATGCCTGAAAAAGAAGTCATTCACATTATCGATGATGAAAAAATAATCCATGAAGTGCTGGAAGACCTTCTTGTCTCCGAAGGATACAAATGTGAATTGTCTTCCAACGGCCAGGAAGCCCTAAAAAAACACGAAACCGAGTCTTTTGATTTGGTTCTTCTGGACCTTCTCATGCCGGGGATGAATGGAATAGAAGTACTCCAAAGAATAAGAAAAATCGACCCTCATGCCGTGGTGATCATCATCACAGCATATGCTTCAGTTGAATCAGCGATCACAGCTATGAAAAAAGGGGCTTTCGATTATATCCAAAAACCATTCCAGCATGATGAGCTTCTTATCACTATAAGAAGAGCCATCAAACATAAAAAACTCCAAGAAGAAAACATCCAGTTAAAAGACCAGCTTAAAAGGAAGTTTAGTTTCGATAAAATAATTGGAAAGAGCAAAAGAATGCAGGATGTCTTCTCGGTCATAAAAGCCTCAGCCCCCACACGAAGCACAATCCTTATTCAAGGAGAAAGCGGCACGGGAAAAGAGCTGGTTGCAAGAGCCATCCATCAGAACAGCGAACGCGTTGATTTTCCTTTTATCACGGTAAACAGCGGTTCCCTTCCTCCGGAACTTCTAGAAAGCAACCTTTTCGGACATGTCAAAGGAGCTTTCACAGGAGCTGTCAGCCAGAAAAAAGGTCTGTTCGAAGCTGCAGACAAAGGGAGTATCTTCTTTGATGAAATATCTTCTCTTAACCTGGAAACTCAGGCAAAACTCCTCAGAGTGATGCAGGAAAAGGAATTCATGAAGCTGGGAGGCACCGAAACTATAAAAGTGGACACTAGGGTCATCGCCGCAACAAATACGGACATTGAAGAACTCATCAATAAAAATCAATTCAGAGAAGACCTTTTCTACCGTCTCAATGTGATAAAAATAGAGCTCCCTCCCCTCAGAGACAGAAAAGAGGATATCCCGCTGCTGCTCAAACATTTCCTTGACCTCTACTCCAAAGAAAACAATAAAGAAAATCTTGAGGTGACTGAAGATGTGATGGAGCTGCTCGAAAGTTACTTCTGGCCTGGAAATGTAAGAGAACTCGAAAACCTTATAGAGAGGACCGTTGTGTTGACCCGTACGAAAATAATAGGAAGAGAACAGATCCCATCCTTTCTCCTTAAGTCAAAAATCGCTGGAAAGGCCGACTCTCTCGTCTCAGATCACAGCCTCAGCCTTAAGAAAAGAACGCGTATTTTCCAGAAAAAGGCCGTAGCTGATGCATTGAAAAGATCCAATGGGATTCAAAAAAAAGCCGCCGATCTCCTGGGAGTCAAGCCCACGACACTCAATGAAATGATAAAGCGCCTGGATATCGAAGATATTAACAACCAAAAAGACTGGGGGAACAATTTTTCATGACTTTTGGATATGGAACCAGCCTGGAACGGCATCATCCGGATTGATCCTTATCTTTTTAGGCTTGTGCTTCGTTTTAAATTCAAAACTGACTACTTTTTTATCTGCCAATATCTTTTTTCTCACTCGGTTTCCATTCTCTTTCCACTCTAACCATAATGGAAACATAAAATACCGTTCATCCTGTATGACATTCACTCTTATAAGGAAACCATCGCTGTCCTTTTCTACGGAATACACGACTTTTACATCAGGAAGATGATAAGACCTAAACCAACCTCTGAAAAAATCATCCAAATCATTTTCAGCAAGCTCATTAAATATATTGATAAATGAATGCGTGTTTGCCGCGCTGTATTTGTTACGGAGAAAAAATCTCTGCATCCCTAAATAGAACATCTCATTCCCGAGTATATCCCTTAGCATATTCAAAACCAGTGCTGTTTTGTTATAAATAACAGACTGGTATGCTTCAAAATCAAGGTGACTTATCCGGGATCCCATCAGAATAGAACCCCACTCGCTCTTTTTTTTGGTCCAGGTGGAATACTTCTTCAAAATATCACCGAAATCATCTTCTCCATACTTTTCCCTCAAAAAAAGAGAGGCTGAAAATTGAGCCAAACCTTCGCTTATCCACTGGTCATGATACGATTCCCATGACACTCCTTGTCCCCACCACTGATGCGCGATTTCATGAGCGAGAAAATACTCGTCCCATCTGGAAAGATCCACCGGACTTCTTGTCATCCGGCGGGAACTCACACCGCTCATCCGCGGCAGATCATTAATGACAACCAATGCCGGAGGACTGTGCCCTCCCTTACTCACTCCCACATTTCTGACAATGCTTAGTTTATCAAAAGGGTAGGGGCCGAATCGGCTCTGATAAAAATCAATCACTTCCCCCGCTGTCTTGAAAATACGCCCGGTATAAGCCTGGGTTCTGGGGCCTCTGTAGTAATCAATGGGAATGGGATCTTTGAGTTCCCCTTCTTTCTCCAGCCTACCGGTGATAAAGGAGAGGTACTTGACCTGGTTCTTGATTTCAAAAATATAGACCGAATGATCGTTTTCATCAATACCCTCCG
The DNA here is from genome assembly GCA_964611275.1 of uncultured Eubacteriales bacterium. Classification (GTDB taxonomy): domain Bacteria; phylum Acidobacteriota; class Aminicenantia; order Aminicenantales; family Aminicenantaceae; genus WJMT01. Next base: position 22,835 of record CAZSZS010000195.1, on the reverse strand, counting down.
CATCACCCATTCTCTTCATATTGAAGTCATCAACCAGCCTCCCGTTAGAAACAGCTGAATAGCCATAAGGAAGCACCAATTTTAACCGTGCTGTGAAATAGTCCTCTTCAGAAGGAGCTGGATACCAGGATGAAGTCCTGCTGTAAAGAAAAACCTTATCTTCTGTTTCAATAAATTCAATCTTTGACTCCCTTTGCAGGGCTTCTGAAGTATCATAAGCTCCTTTTAAAGGAGGCAATTTCCCTCTGTAATATATATCGATTTCGCCCTGTTCCCCAGTTGCTAACTGGTCCAGGAGATAGACATAGACCGTCTTCCTGAAATCATCTTGTGAAAAGAATAACCTGTTTTGTCCTTTATCATTGATGCGTAAAATCTTTAATGCCGGATTCAATATCAACTTAATACTGCTTAACCTCCCTACCTTTGATTCGAATGTGACCTTTGCCATAGCTGAAAAGTGATTCTCTCTCGGGTTGTAATTCACATCCAGCTGATACTCTTTCACATCAAACTTCTGTCCGAATGAGACAAACAGTCTCTTTCCTTCGCCTTCCATGGGAGGAGAATAAAGGCAGATAATCTTTTCGTTTTTCCATTGATAGAGATTTATTTCTTCAAAAGCAAAGGGAGAAAAAATATAAGTCAATTCTCCCATTTTATTAACTCTAAATTCAAAGGCCGCCTCCTCGTCCTGAGGTAAAATGGAAAAGAAATCATGGGTCAGTGAGCTTCTCACAGTAAAAGACCTCGGGTAATTTTTCATAAAAATTTCACGGGCAAGATTCATTTCAGAGTCTTCAACCAGCCTTGCTTCTTCAGCACCCCGGATTATTGTTACATTGTCATTAAAAAAAGTTGGACTGAATCTAAGATAAATAGAATCGATACTGCTTTTCAGAGTCTTGTCGTTATGAAATAATTCCAGATTATGCTGTTCTCTGGGTAAAGATGGAGTGAATTCTATAAGCCCTTTCCCGATAAGGATCAAACACGTCTCAATTTCCGGGATATTGTCATAAAAGACAACAGGATCTCTAAAAGAGATGAAGATATCCTTATGCCTGATTTCGACTCTTCTTACCCTTTCAATCCTTTCTGATGGAATATTCAGCTTGTAAAGAGTCTGGGTCTGTCCGATCGTTTCTTTATTCAGAATCCTCCAATACACGTCCACTTTGACCACATCAAGCTGCCAGGTATCCAAAATAAGGGAATATGAATTCCGGAACAACAGTGTTAAATAGATCCTGGCCCGGTATGAATCTTGCTTGTTTATAGAAATGCTCTCCACTGATACAGAACTCATGGAGAACTCATTAAAAAAATTCTCTAATCGGGCAACTTCAATATTTTCAAGGTCTGAGGAAAAAGCTTCTTTATAGGTAGCTAAGTCCTTGGTCTCAATCGATTGCTTGAACGCTTCAATAAATTCTTCAATCTTATATGAATTTATGTCCGCATTAGCAAGGGCATAAGACGGAATGACTCGAAGGCACAAAATAACCGCAACAATCAGGGGTAGCTTCTTCATTATCTCAATTATAACAAAACAAGGGATTTTGTCTATTTGCTATATAATTATCCGTTTTTCTTCCTTGACAATATTCAATACAATATGGGTTATGGATCTGTCAATACTGTTTTTTAAAAGCAGTGATTTTATAAAATCATTCAGGTCTTCCCTGTCTTTAAAATACCCAATAATCAATGAATCCCATTCTCCCGTAATATCATAAACGCCAGCTATGCGGTCATCTTTGGCTATCTGCCTTTGGATCTCAAGAAGATTTCCCTGTCTGAGACGAAGCGCGATAAGGGCTGTCAGCTTGATACCAAAATATTCCCGATTGACTACAGGAATATACCCCTTTATTACCCCAGTATCTTCAAATTTCTTCATCCTGTTTATCACAGCGGTCACAGAAATGCCCAACTGTTTGGCTACTTCCCTGTAACTCATTCGCGCATCCTCATTTAAAACCCGAATGATCTTCCGATCCAGGTCATCTATCATAGCTTCCTCCTACATTTATTACTTTTTTTTATTATAAATATAACATTTATATTATTATTTCAATATTTATTTGACATTAGTTCTTTTTTTATTATATAAAAAAATATATTTAACATAAGCAATTTCATATAAAAGGAGGAAAGCGACCGTGCTTAACGACCAGAAACTAAAATATTTCGGGTATAAAGAACAGCAAGAAGTCCTCGATACAGTCCTGAATCCTGAGAACGGGATAGAATTTATAAGGATCATATTTCCGGACATTTTAGGCAGGCACATGGACTTCACGATCCCGAGCCAGGAACTCAAAACCTCCTTTAAGCAGGGCAAAGGATTTGACGGTTCTTCTATTGAAGGTTTTGTCAGAATTGAGGAAAGCGACCTCCTCGTCAAACCCGAAGCATCCACATTCAGGATTCTTCCTTGGGAATATCGGGGATTTGCCGAAAACGTAAAATGGAAAGAAGCTGTTATGTTTGGAGATATCCTTACACCTGAAGGAGACCATTATGAAGGAGACTCAAGATATGTTCTCAAAAAAGCCTTAAAAAAAGCAGCCCGGGAATTTGAAATAGACGATATCAAATTGGGCCCGGAACTCGAATTTTTTATATTTCCCGATAAGAAAACCGCGCGGCCTCTGGACGAGGGAGGGTATTTTTTCGGAGGCCTTCATGGGGAGATCAGAAAGGAAATCCAAATCCTATTGAAAAAAATGGGCATAGAATCTGAATATGACCACCATGAAGTCGCAAACGGACAGCATGAAATCGACCTTAAATACCTGAGCGCTCTCGAGATGGCAGACGTGAGTATGATCTTTCGGTATATGGTCAAAAAAGTGGCTCGAATGCATGGCCTTTATGCGACTTTCATGCCCAAACCCCTGAACGGACAAAACGGCAACGGGATGCATATACATCAATCTCTCTGGAGAAAAAAAGAAAATCTTTTCTTTAATGAAGAGGACCCTTATCATCTCTCCGGTACGGCAAAATATTACACTGCCGGTCTTATGAAAAACGCACCGGATATCTCTGCTATCCTCTGCCAGTGGATCAACTCATACAAAAGACTTATAGTGGGTTATGAAGCTCCTGTCTATATCGCATGGGGACAAAAGAACAGATCCGCTTATATCAGAGTGCCTGAATACCAACCAGGGAAAAAAGAGGCCACACGCATTGAGTTACGATCTCCTGACCCGGCATGCAATCTCTATCTCTCTTTCGCCACCACTATCATGGCAGGTCTCGGAGGGATAAGGGCTAAATTCACACTGCCCAAACCGGTTGAGGACAACATCTTCCATATGAGCCAGAACAGGCAAAAAAAACTGCACATCAAAACTCTTCCTTCAAATCTGAACAATGCTCTTCAAAAAATGAAACAAAGCAAACTTGTCAGGGAAGCTCTAGGAGAACACCTGTTCAAAAAATTCCTTCTTAATAAAAAATATGAGATCGATCAGTACAACAAATCAGTGTCTAAAGAATATGACAAACAGGTCTCTGAATATGAGATAGAAAAATACCTCCCCATCCTCTGAACAGAACTTAGACTTTACGGAAAACCCCAGTTATGCTATAAATGATTTTAAACCAATGGATATCGTCACTATTATTATAAGCCTGTTCGTAATCCTCTTTGCCATAACCATACACGAATCCGCTCATGGATGGGCTGCCTACAAACTGGGAGATCCCACAGCTCATATTATGGGAAGGATCACCCTGAATCCGGTACCCCATATAGACCCCATAGGAACGGTTCTCATGCCCGCTATCCTCATTATAATGGGAGCGCCCCCCTTTGGCTGGGCAAAGCCTGTGCCCGTCAATCCGGCAAACCTAAAAAATCCCAAGAGGGATAACATGCTCATATCTGCAGCCGGCCCCGCAGCCAATCTTCTAGCCGCTTTTGTTTCTCTCATAGCCATTGTTCTTCTCAAAGCGATCGACCCGAATACCAGCTATTTTATAAGGTCTTTTTTAATGGGGAGAGGAAGCCTTCAAGGAGGCTTTCATCCTCTGGAGGGGCTGGCCTTGATTTTATTTTATGCGGTGTTCCTGAATGTCCTTCTAGCTGTCTTCAATCTTATCCCCATTCCACCCCTTGATGGAAGCGGGATTGTCACCGGTTTCCTCTCAGATGAAGCCAGCAGGATGTATGATAAAATTCGTCCCTTTGGCTTTATTATCATACTGGGTCTGTTGTACTTAGGTCTGCTTAACCTTATCATAAGGCCTATTCAAATTGTTATTTACTCGATCATCCTATAAAAATGAAAAAAAACAAAATCGTTCTCAGCGGTATGAGGCCCACCGGTCCCCTTCATCTCGGGCACCTCGCCGGTGCTCTCCGAAACTGGATCAAATTTCAAGAAGAATATAAGTGTTATTACTCAATAGTCACATGGCACGCTTTCAGTTCTGAATACCAGAACTCAGGCGCCATCAAGAAAAACACTTTTGAAGTCGCGGCAGACTGGCTGAGCATAGGGCTGGACCCTAAAAAAAGCACTCTGTTTATCCAGTCAGAAGTCAAAGAACATGCAGAACTTCATCTTCTGCTCTCCATGATCATTCCCCTTCCATGGCTTCAAAGGGTGCCTACTTTCAAAGAAATGCAGAAAGAACTGAAAGAAAAAGAAGTAAACACATATGGATTTCTCGGATATCCCGTTTTGCAGACAGCTGATATCCTTATGTACAAGGCCGATATCGTTCCCGTAGGGGAAGACCAGGCCTATCACCTGGAGCTGGCGAGAGAAATCACGCGCCGCTTTAACCGTTTCTTCGGAGAGGTTTTTCCAGAGCCCCAGATGATGCTTACAGAAGTGCCGAAACTAGCCGGCACAGACGGCCGGAAAATGAGCAAATCCTTTAACAACTCCATCAACTTAAAAGACAGCCCTGAAGAGATCCGGAATAAAATATCCACAATGACGACCGATACAAGAAGGAAGAGACGAAAAGACCCCGGAGATCCCGATGACTGCCCTGTATTTACCCTGCATAAAGCTTTTGTACCAAAAACAAAAAGAGAGGAGATCGTTCAGGGGTGCCGGAGCGCAGGGATTGGCTGTGTGGACTGCAAACAGGTCATCATCGATACCCTCATAAAAGAACTTTCCGGCTTCCGGGATAAAAGAAAGATTTACGAAGAAAATCCCGATCTGGTATGGGAAATACTCGAGCAAGGAAGCCTGAAAGCCAGGGAGAAAGCCAGAGCAACCATGGAAGAAGTGAGAGATAAAATCGGGTTCTGAATAAAAGACCTTTGAAAATGGAGAGCTCCCAAAGCTATCAAATCAATTTGGAGGTTTTTCAAGGCCCCCTCGACCTTCTTCTTTTTTTGATAAAAAAGAAGAAAATAGACATTCACAACATTCCGGTCGCATCCATAACAAAAGAATATCTGAATTATCTGGATAATAAAAAAAACATAAATCTCGAGAGGGAATCCGAATTCCTTCTCATGGCAGCGCTTCTTATCCATATCAAATCTCGAATGCTTCTGCCGAGGGAAACCTGTGAGGAAGAAGAGGAGGACCCACGAAAAATTCTTGTTGACAGGCTGCTGGATTACGAAAACATAAAAGCAGCATGCAAAATCTTAAGAGAAAAAGAAGAAGAACAGATAAAAAAATGGAAAAGAACAGCTCTTCCTAAATCAGTGTCTTTTCAAGAACTTGACTTTATCGAAGTGTCTCTTTTTGATGTGGCAGAAGTATTTTTTAACCTCATGATAAAAAAAGAAAAAGAGGGGATAAAAGTCATTAAAAGAAAAGACTTTTCAGTCAAAGAAAAAAAACAGGACATCATCAGATATTTAAAAGACCATTCTTATCTCGACTTTCTTGAATACTTTGGCAGCCAGAAAACACTTGAAGAATCAATGGTGGCTTTCTTTTGTCTTCTGGAGCTGATTAGTGATAGAACGGTTATTGCTGTTCAGGAAAGCCTGTTCCACCGAATAAAAGTCTGGTTGAGAAGAGCCGTAATACAATGAAAAAGGATTTGAAAAATATTATTGAGGCTCTCGTTTTTGTGTCCATAGATCCGTTGACATTGGATAAGATCAAAGATATCTTAAAAGAATTCCCGGACAAAGAAATTGAACGTGCTGCCGCTGAGCTGACAGAGTATTACTCAGAGAGAAGAAGAGGCATCACTATAATCCAAGCGTCCGGAGGTTACCTCTTTGCCACCCAGAATGAATATGACGAGTATATAAAACGTCTCCTGAAGCATGAAAAAAAACAAAAGCTCTCAAGGGAAGCCCTTGAAACCCTATCAACCATAGCCTATCACCAACCGACCACTTTAGCAGAAATTTCAGCTATACGGGGAGTGGACGCAAGCCACTGTTTGAAAACCCTCCTCGAGAAAAAACTCATCAAAATCGTTGGCAGAAAAAAAAGTCCGGGAAAACCACTCATATACAGAACTACCAAACATTTCCTTACCTATTTCGAACTCAACAGCATCGAAGATCTTCCAAGTAAAAAGGAAATCGAAAAAATCTTAGCGGAAAAATACGAAGAAGACTAAAAACTGCCTAAGTTAAGATTTTACCTGTATTTAGCATTGACAAAAATATCTATCTCATATAGTATATCCAACTAACCTGAGCTGTTCATAATAAAATGGTGAGGGTATTTTTTTATTCTGCAGTAACCTCGACTTGTGAATGATCCAGGCTAATTATAAGGTAAAAATGGAAGTTAAAATCGCAAAAAATTCAGGATTGTGCTATGGAGTCAAGCGGGCCCTCCAAATAGCAAAGAAAACACGCCAGCTTAAATCTGGAAAAGTCTATACCTTAGGGGACCTCATACATAATCCACAGGTCATCGAGGAATTGAAAAAAAATGAGATAAGACCTGTGAACAACCCTGAAGAAATAAGGGAAGGGACTATTATTATCCGAAGCCACGGGGCTTCTCCTGAAGTATATGATTTGCTGAATCAAAAAAACATTGAAATAGTGGACGCCACCTGCCCCATTGTCAAGAACATACAAAAACTGGTATCAAAGCTGGCTGAGAAAGGGGATGACATCATTATTGTCGGAAACAGAAAACACCCTGAAACAATAGGGCTGAAGGGATACAGCTTGGGCAAAGGCATTATCATAGAAGATGAGGAGGAAGCCAGAAAGCTTCCTTTTAAAAAGAAACGCGCTGTTATCAGTCAGTCCACTCAAGATTTCAATACATTCAAAGAAGTAACCGGGGTGCTGATGGAATGTACAGAAGAACTGAACATTCACAACACCATATGCAAATCAACCCAAATCCGTCAGAATGCCACCTCAAAGCTGGCTTCTTCCGTGGATGTGTTGTTTATAATCGGCGGAAAAAACAGCTCAAATACAAACAAGCTCTATCAAATCTCAAAGAGAATCCTCCAAAATACTCATTTTATTGAGAATGCAAAACAAATCAAACCAGAGATGATACAAGGGGCTAACAACATAGGCCTTTCAGGGGGCGCTTCCACTCCTCCTGAAGTCATCCACGAAGTATCAAAAAAAATCAAATCCAGCTTCAAACATCAATATCACAGGGAGAAAACAGTACAATGTCAGAGTTAACAAAAAACAACAACCACATCTCAACCAAAGATTACGAAGCTCTGCTTGATAAGTACAAATTCAAAGCTTCTGAATTATCACCTGGAAAACTTGTCAGGGGAAAAGTCCTGAAAATCACCCCCTCATTTGTCTTGGTCGACATAGGATCAAAATCAGAAGGTATTATTCCGGTTGAAGATTTCAGCGATCCGGAGAGTGTTAAAAAAATCAATCCCGGCGATGAAATAGAAGCCATCCTGGAAAGGACCTCTCCAAGGGACGGCTATCTGCCTTTGTCAAAAAGCAAAGCCATTGCCGCAAAGGCACTTGATAACCTTGAAAAAGCTTTTAAATACAATAATTGGATCATCGGAAAAATTACAGAAAAAGTGAACAAAGGATATCTTGTTGATGTAGGAATAAAGACATTTCTCCCTGATTCTCATGCAGACATCAAACCGATTAAAGATCCCAGCGAAATAATCGGAAAAAGATTTAAATTTAAAGTCATAAAATTCGATCGCAAAAGTGAAAATGCCGTGGTTTCCCGAAAACTGCTTCTTATTGATAAAAAAGAAAAAAAGAAAAAACAGGTTTTTTCTCAATTAAAAAAAGGAAAAACCTTTATGGGGGAAGTCAAGACTCTTACCAATTTCGGTGCTTTTATTGACTTAGGAGGCATTGAAGGGCTTTTACATATTTCAGACATGTCATGGGGAAAAGTAAATCATCCTTCTGATCTCTTCAAAATCGGAGAGAAAATTGAAGTGGTCATCCTGGACTACGATGAAAAAGAAGAAAAGATATCACTGGGCTATAAGCAGCTGACCAAAGATCCCTGGGAGGACATTGAAGATAAATACAAGGAAGGACAAAAAGTCAAAGGAAAGGTCGTCAATTTAACGGATTTCGGGGCTTTTGTCGAATTAGAAAAAGGAGTGGAAGGTTTGGTCCACGTATCTGATCTGACATGGTCAAGGAAAATGGTCCACCCAAAAAAAATCCTTTCCCCGGGTGAAGAAGTGACCGTTAGCATTCTTGACGTTGATCCGGCTGAGAAAAGAATCTCACTGGGCCTCAAACAAATCAAACCCCACCCCCTGGAAACACTCAAAAACAAATACGGCCCCGGAAAAAGAGTGGAAGGAAAGATCACAAACATAACAGCGTTCGGAGCTTTCATGGAAGTCGAAAAAGGAGTAGAGGGGCTTATCCATATATCTGATATAAGCTGGAAAAAAATAAATCATCCTTCTGATGTATTGAAGATAGGTGATGAGATCGAAGCTATTATTCTCAGTATAGATGTTGAAAAAGAAAAACTATCATTGGGCATCAAACAGCTGGAAGGAGATATTTGGGAGGACTTCTTCGAGCGCCAGAAAATAAGTGATATCGTCAATGTGAAAATAGTCCGTATCGTCGACTTTGGTGTGTTCGTCGAAATCATGCCCGGGATCGAAGGAGTTGTGTTTATTTCAGAACTCAGCGAGAAAAAAATTGAAAATCCTTCAGATGACTTTTCTGTAGGCGAGGAGAGGTCGGCAAAAATACTTAAGATGAACAAAAAAGACAAGAAAATTTCCTTGAGCTTTAAAAAGGCCCAGCTGGAAATGCAAAAAAGAGAGTATAAAAAGTACATGCAGGGCCAGGATACAAAACATACACTCGGGGATATTATGAAGGACCAACTTAAAAATATAGAAACCCCTAACAGTAAGTCAAAAAAAGAAAAGGAGAAAAAATCATGATAAAAGCTGATTTAATCAACAAATTGGCAAAAGATATGGATATCACAAAACAGGAAGCCGAGAAAGGGGTCAATATTTTTTTCAACACACTGAAGGAAGCAATAAAAAATGGTGAAGAAATCGAGCTGCGGGGTTTCGGAAGCTTCCGTATAAGAAAACGCGGTTCAAGGTCAGGAAGAAACCCGAGAACAGGAGAGCCCGTCAAAGTCCCTTCCAAAAAAGTGATCTATTTTAAGCCGAGCAAAATCCTGAAACAGAGCATAAACAAATAATGGAATATATGACAGTTCCATGGAGAGAACATTACGTAAAAAATGCGCATAAAATGAAAGAATGTTTCTTCTGTACAGCTGCAAAGAGAAAAAATGACAAACGAGATCTCATTCTCTATAGGGGAGAATATAATTTCATAATCCTCAATAAATATCCCTATTCACCAGGGCATCTTATGATCGCTCCCTATGAACATCTTGACTCAATTGAAAAGGCAGGAAAAAAAACCTCTTATGAAATGACAGATATCTTGAAAAAATCCCTGGAAATTCTTCGTGATGTCTATGATCCTCACGGTTTCAACACCGGAATGAACATAGGCCACAGCGCCGGAGCCGGCGTTGCCCACCATTACCATCTGCATGTCATACCTAGATGGGTCGGAGACTCAAATTTTATGCCTATCATAGGAAAAACAAAATTAACAACAGAAGATCTGAATAAAACATATAACAATTTATGCCCGCATTTTAAAAATTCAAACGATTGAAAGTAAAATAACAAGTACCAATCCGGAGAAAATTTGCATGAACTTTGAACTAAACGAAGAACAAAAAATGCTCAGGGAAATGGTGCATCATTTTGCAGAAAATGAAATAAGCCCTGTGGCTAAAGAACTCGATCAAAAACGCGAATTTCCGACCTCGCTGATCAAAAAATTGGCGGAGCTCGGCCTTATGGGAATGTCTATCCCTGAAAAATACGGAGGAAGCGAAACAGGCAGTCTTTCTCTTTCTCTTGTCATTGAAGAGCTAAGCCGTGTCTCTCCTTCCCTTGCTGTCATCTTTTCTGTTCACTCATCATTGTTCTGCTACTCGATATCTAAATTCGGCACTGAAGAACAAAAAAGAAAGTACCTCCCCAAAGCTGCTGAAGCTAAAATACTGGGAGCTTTCAGCTTGAGTGAATCAGAAGCCGGATCAGATGCAACGGCATTGAAGACCTGTTTTGAAAAAAAAGGCGACACGTATATTTTAAATGGAATAAAAACCTGGGTGACAAGCGGAAAAAATGCGAATGCCTATATACTTTTTGCAAAAGCGAAGACAGCGTCTGAAAAGCCCAAACTGAGTGCTTTTATTGTAGACAAGGATTCTCCAGGACTTAAGATAACAAAAGTCGAAGACAAAATGGGATTGCATTCTTCCTTGACTTCGGAAATAACCTTAGAAGACTGTGAAGTCCCATCAAGCAATATCCTGGGCTCCGAAGGTCAGGGAACAAAAATCGCTTTCTTTTGTCTTGACCACTCGAGAATAGGGATCGCTGCCCAATCAGTGGGCTTGGGAACCCGGTGTCTTGAAGAAGCCATGAAATATTCAAGACAAAGGCAGGCATTTGGAAAGAGCATCTCTTCCTTCCAAGCCATTCAATTCAAAATCGCTGATATGGCTACTCTTCTTGACGCTTCAAGGCTGCTTACCTACAGAGCCGCTTATTTATCTGATGAAGGAAAACCCTATTCAAAGGAATCCGCAATGGCAAAGCTTTTTTCTTCAGAAGCAGCCAACAAATTAGCTTATGAAGCTCTTCAGATTCATGGAGGGTACGGGTATTCAAAAGAATTTTTTATAGAGCAGTTATATAGAGATGCACGTGTTCTTACCATATATGAAGGGACTTCAGAAATCCAGAGGCTTGTCATATCAAGATATCTTCTCAGATGATTTTTTTGGAATAGATGATTTCGAGGTGAAAAATGCTTAAATCAATGCGTAAAAATTTGAAATCCTTGGCACCTGCGCTGTGGCTGGTTATCTTTGCCTTTATTCTTTCTATATTTTTTGTATGGGGCAAAGGAGGTGGATCAGGAGAATCAAGGGACCAAAACGTTGTCGTTTATGTAGGAAAAGAAAAAATTTCCGTTGATGTATATATAAATAACCTCAGAACGAAAATCGAATCGCTCAAAGAGCAGTTCACAGAGTTAGACGCCAACTTCATACAGCAGTTGAATTTACCGCAGCAGGCTTTAGAAGAGACCATCAGGCAAGAACTCCTTGTTCAAACAGCCCGCCGTATCGGTGTAAAGGCCACAGATTCCGAAATAAGAGACAAGGTGCTGAGTTTCCCTGTATTCCAGAAAGACGGAAAATTTATCGGATTCGATGAGTATAAGAAAATACTTGAATGGAACCGGACGACTGTCAGTGAATTCGAAGACGTCATCTCTAAAGAAATAATGACGACAAAAGCCATCCAAATTTTAACCTCAGGCGTTTCTGTAACAAGAGATGAAGTTTGGGAAAATTTCAAAAAAACCAATGAGTCTGCAGAACTGGAATATATTTATATCCCCTCTGACAAAATGGAACTCAACGAACAGCCCTCAAAAGAGGCTTTATTAGACTATTTCAGTAAAAACAAAGATGGATATGAAATACCGGAAAAAAGAACAGCCGAATATGTTTTTCTTAATAAGGAGGACCTAAAAAAACAAATAGACATAAAAGGTCCAGAGGTAAAGGAATACTATGAAAGCAATATAACCCATTTTGAAGAACCTGAAAAAAGAAGAGTCCAGCGGATATTTCTCCCTTTTGAACAAAGTGAAAAAAAAGATATTCTTGAAAAATCCAACAAAGTCAAAGAGCGACTGGATAAAGGCGAAGATTTTGGGAAATTAGCTGGAGAGTTTTCAAAAGATGACCAGGCTGCAAACAACGGAGACTGGGGATATTTTGAATGGAAACAATTGGCTCCTGACGAACAGGATACTATCCAGGAGCTGACCGAAAACCAAGTATCGGACCCCATTGAACTCGAAGGCGGTGTGGCCATCCTAAGGGTTTCGGAAATCCTGCCGGCTACCCAACTCCCCTTTGAAGACGTAAAAGATCGGATAGAGATCATTCTCAGAGATAATAAAGCTGAAGAAATGATAGAAACGAGAATCGCTCAACTGGAAAAAACCGCGCTGAAAGATAAAAGCCTTGATGTTGCCGCTCAAAAACTCGGTTATAAAATAAAAAACACAGGCCCTCTCGAATTTGGAGAAGGCATTGATGAGATAGACCCATCAGGCTCCTTGAGTCAGATGCTTTTTAACATGGAAGAAAAAGAGATCTCCTCACCCCTAAACACTTATAAGGGAAAAGGGATCGCACAGCTCATAAAGACAGAGCCTCCCAGGCAGGCGGCTTTTGAGGAAGTGGAAGAAAAAGTGAAAAATGATTTCATCAGTGAACAAAAAGAACAGAAGGCGCTTGAAAGAGCCTTCCGAATAAAAAACAGTTCCAGCGGCTCAGACCTGAAAGAAACAGCTGAAAGTGATGATATTGAATATAAAAGCACCCAGAATCATAAAAGAGAACAGTACATCAGCCTTATAGGAGAAAATCCTGAAATAGACACACTTGCCTTTTCTCTTCCTTTAAAAGAAATGAGTGAGCCGGTCAAAATCAAGGGAGGCGCTGTGCTTTTGCGTGTCCTCGAGAGAAAAGAAGTAACTAAAGAGGAATTCGATGAAAATTTCATACAGGCGCGAAACGAACTTTTAAACACAAAACAAAATAAACTCTTTCAGTCCATGTATATAAAGATGAGAGAAAAGATCGGTGTTAAAATTAACTATGACCTCTTTACGCGTGTCAATACGGAAATCATGTCCAGGTATCAGAGTGAAAACGATTGATGTGTAAGGAAAATATCAAGAAGAGGCCTCATAAATGCAAGAGTTCTCGCAATAATGACTTTACTTGAGCTTCCATCGCCCTTTTGAATGTTTCAACAGTCCGTGTGTATTCATCCTCAATATAATCCAGAACTTTCATAGGTTTACCAATGCTCACTCTAATTTTCCCCGGAGTTAAAAAAGGCTTTTGAGTACCTAAAATGGCAACAGGCGTTACCGGCACCACGAGTCCATTCTTTTTATAAAGATTATAGCATATGATTGAGGGGCCTTTTTTAAACGCACTGACAAATGGATTAGAGGTGTTTTCTTTGACCATTCCTTTCCCCTGAAGAAGTACAATAGATCTTTTCTTTTTCAAATTTTGTTCACACTTTCCTATAGCTGTCCTCTTTTTACCGGACAGATCCACAGGGATCGTCCCTACTTTAGAAATATTGTTCGATATGTAATACACAAGCGGAATCTTCACAGGCCCTGAGAGGAAATCAATCAGCGCACCAAATTTCTTAAGATTGTGCCTCAGATAATTTCTGACCAAACGATTGAGATCACCCTTACTAAAAATCATCTTATTTGCCGTGAAAATGATAGGACGCGGTGCTATTTTAAACAGGACCGCAATATCTTTAAAGCTTCCTACATGGTTGCCCACTATTATATTCGGCCCTGATTTAACAAAGTTTTCTTTTCCCTTTAAAATAATTTTTTTGCCGAGAAGAGAGATGTCAGTCAGGGTCCTTATGACCGGCCAGAACCTTTTATACTCAGATTCATAATTCATAGCATAAAATATCCCCTAAAAATATCCCAAATAACATACTATTGCAAGACCTGTTTTTTTCCATATTTTCACTTTCCCGGCTGTAATTTTCAAGAAAATATTTATATTTTTCATTATCTTGAAAATTTTTCACAACCATGATAATTTAAAATTCAATTTCTTCATGCCCGATAGGCCGGCGGCTTTTGTGAAAAGGAGATAAAAATGATAACCTTATTAAAAGGAGGGCAAATCTATGCCCCATCTCCCCTAGGGAAAAAAGACATCCTCATCGTAGGGAAGAAAATCGTTTCCATATCAGAACCAGGAACCATCCATCTCCGGGGCATGCCTTTTGAAGAAATCGATCTGACCGGAAAGATCATAACACCCGGATTTATAGACAGCCATGTCCATATTCTCGGAGGCGGTGGAGAGGGCGGACCTGCGACAAGAACGCCTGAAATCAAAATTGAAGACATCATTTCCAGTGGAGTTACAACGGTCATAGGATGTCTCGGGACCGATAGTGTGACCAGGCATATGGAATCACTTTATGCCAAGGCAAAAGGTCTTGAAGCAGAAGGTGTCTCCACCTACATATTTTCTGGTTCCTACGAAATACCAACCATGACCCTTACCGGCAGTATAAGGCGAGACCTTGTCCTTATTGATAAAGTCCTCGGTGCGGGTGAAGTCGCCTTATCTGACCACCGCTCATCACAGCCTTCCTTTAGAGAATTCTGCCGGCTTGCTGCTGAGTGCCGCGTAGGAGGCATGCTGGGAGGAAAAGCGGGAATCCTGCACTGCCACATAGGAGACGGAAATGGAAAACTGGAAATGATCTTCCGCCTCATCAATGAAACAGAGATCCCTCCCACTCAAATAATCCCCACCCACTGCAATAGAAATCAGGCTCTTTTAGAAGAAGCCATTGCCTTCAATAAAAGGGGCGGGGCCATTGACCTTACTGCGGGTACAGACCCGGATGGCGATAAGGGAGGACTTATCAGCATAAGCAAGGCTGTCAGTAAATGTAAAGAAAAAAAGGCCTGTCTTGACCGCATCACCGTAAGCTCTGACGGGAATGGAAGCATGCCGGTTTTTAATAAACAGGGAAACCTCATAGGGCTCACGGTTGCCGACCAAAAAAGCCTTCTGCTTCATTTCCGCTGCTTGATCGACAAAAATATATTAGGAATAGATAAGGCACTTAAGATATTCACACTCAACCCCGCACTCTCTTACAACCTTAGGAAAAAAGGAAAAATTGCGCCCGGCTATGATGCAGATATCAATATTTTTGAACCCCGGTTCAATCTGACGTACTCATTCTCCATGGGGAAAAAAGTGATGGAAAATAAAAAATTGCTCGTAAAAGGAACTTTTTCACAATAAACTGAAGCACGACTTAAAGAAAAGAGTCAAAAACAATGGAAGATCAAACACAAAAAAATGGCAAGGCTCCGAATAAGCCCGGATTTTATACAGCTCTTATACCGCTGATAACCATGGGGCTTCTGCTTGGTGTGGGTTATGGTGTTTATCAAATCAGACCTCAAGTCCTGTTGGTCGCAGCTGCATTTATAACCGGATGCCTTGGATTCCTTCTTAAATTCAAATGGAGTGATATGGAAAAAGGCATTGTCACCAGCATACACAAGGCAATGCCTGCAATTCTCATTATGCTCTGTGTAGGAATCCTTATAGGATCATGGATAGCAGCGGGCACTATCCCGATGGTCATATATTATGGGCTTAAACTCATATCACCCCAATTCTTTCTTGTTACAGCCTGTTTTATCTGCTCCCTGACATCTCTTGCCACAGGAACATCATGGGGGACTATAGGAACACTTGGTGTTGCGTTCATAGGAATAGCCATAGGACTCGGAATCCCGCTCGGACAAGCAGCAGGAGCCATCGTGGCAGGTGCGTATTTCGGAGATAAAATGTCTCCCTTTTCAGATATCACAAATCTGGCGCCCGTCGCAGCAGGCTCAAACCTTTTCGACCACATCAAACATATGCTGTGGTCAGCGACCCCTGCCTGGCTGCTCGGCCTTTTCATCTATTTTCTCGTAGGTCTCCGGTACGGTGCAACGGAAGTAGAGTCAGAAAGCATGAAAATAATCACTCATACTTTAAAGGAGAACTTTAATTTTAATGTGCTTCTTCTGCTCCCGATGGTAGTTGTCTTTTACTTTGCGGCAACCAAAAAACCCACCATACCGGGAATGCTGATCTCTTCCTTTATCGCTGGCGTTCTCGCCGTTGTTTTTCAAGGAATATCCATCCAAGAATTTGCATCCGCCATCAATACAGGATACGAATCCAACACGGGCGTGCCGCAGGTCGACCAGCTCATATCCAGAGGAGGACTGATGAGCATGATGGAAACCCAGCTGGTCGCTTTTACAGCCTTCAGTTTCGGGGGAATCATGCAGTCAACAGGGATGCTTTCTGTTATACTGGATAAGGTCATGAAATTCACGCGTAAAGTCTCAAGCCTTGTCATAACAACCATATCGGCCTGTATCGTCACAGCACTGGTCACGGGAAGTTCTTATCTTTCTATGATTATCCCCGAAGAACTGCTCGCCCCCATTTACAAAAGAAAAAACCTTGCCGCAAAAAATCTTTCAAGGATAGCCGAAGAAAGCGGCGCCATCATAGTCCCTTTGATACCCTGGAGTATGGCAGGTGTGTATATAACAGGGACCATAGGTGTTCCCACATTTTCTTATCTCCCCTGGGCATTCATGAACTATATTTCTGTTGTTTTATTAGCGGTATTTGGATTTACGGGACTTACAATGGCCTCAAAAAAAAGAGAAGACGAAACTCAAATAGGAAGCTGACCGCAAACCCCACTAGTCTTCATCGTCCCGCTTTTCCATTCGTTTAAAAGCTTCCGTATATTTTTTTTGAGCTTCTTTTTGCTTTTCTCTTGCTAACTCCGCCGTTGACTCAAATCTTGCCTCAAAACCCGCTTTTCTCTTTCTCTCTTTTAAAAGAAGGTCATCAAGGCTTCCCTTTTTTTTCTTTTTCCTCTCTGATTTAATAACTTCCTTATGAGCGGAATCTATCCATAATAGGGATCCGCAGCAAGGGCATTCCACTTTGAATACATCCGAATCCTTTTTATTGTTTTTATTATTCATTTTGATAAAATCTATCAAAAATTTAAAAATCATTCAAGCCAAATCCGCCTGATCATCCGTGAGCCCAGGCCGCTGATGATTAACGATGATTAACCTGGATTATTTCACGGGCCGAGCTTGCTGCAGATGCAAGGCGCAGGGCATGAAGCCCAGGATAAATGAAATTCAGACGGATCAAGGCATCTCAATCCGGTGTTTTTTTATGAGTTTAAAAAGGCCCTGGCGGCTCAATCCGATTTTTTCAGCTGTCTGGGTTTGATTATAATTAAAACGGGCCAAAGCCTGGTTTAAATACTTTCTTTCAAATTCTGCCCTTGCCGCAAAAAAACCATAGGAGATCGGACTTGCCTGTTTGATCCCGGAACATATCTTCCGGGAAAGGTCTCTTTCAGAAATGATATCGGAGTCCTGACCTAAAACCATACATCTCAGCACTTCGTTTCTGAGTTCCCTCACATTCCCCGGCCAGGAATAGTGCAATAGAAAATCCAGGGCTCCGGAAGAAAACCGGAGCTTTTTTAAATGCATCTCCCTGCTGAATTTATGTGTGAAATACTCCAGGAGGTGCAAAATATCACATCCCCTGTCTTTTAACGGCGGTAGTTTGATGGAAATGATTTTAAGCCGGTAATACAAATCTTCACGAAATCTTTCCTTTCCGACCTCTCCTTCAATATCCTTATTTGTCGCACTTATGATCTTTATGTCAACAGGGCGGGGTCTGTTCTCGCCGATTCTCCTGAGCTCTTTTTCCTGAAGAACACGCAAAAGTTTCGATTGAAGCATTGGGGATAAATCACAGATTTCATCAAGAAACAAAATCCCTTTGTCCGCTTCTTCGATAAGCCCCTGTTTATCTCTTAAAGCTCCTGTGAAAGAACCCCTTGCATAACCAAACAATTCACTCTCCAAAAGGTTTTCAGGAATAGCCCCGCAGTTTAAAGCAACGAAATTTTCTTTTCTTCTTATTCCCATCAAATGGATATTTCTTGCCACCAGTTCTTTTCCCGTACCGCTCTCT
This sequence comes from uncultured Eubacteriales bacterium, assembly GCA_964611275.1. Lineage (GTDB taxonomy): Bacteria > Acidobacteriota > Aminicenantia > Aminicenantales > Aminicenantaceae > WJMT01. Next base: position 4,632 of record CAZSZS010000195.1, on the reverse strand, counting down.
CCGCTTATAAAAACAGGGGCATTTACGTCCTTTACTTTACAAATGAATCGAAAGACTTTCTGCATGGAAAGGCTTTTACCGACGATCTGAAAATCTTCCGAAAAACTTGCCAACTCCTCTTTAGAGGCGCTTTCCATATGGACCATGCCCTTCCACTCCAATTTAGATAACGATTATAGATGCACATTTTCTCACTTCTGATTTTTTATGCTGACACAAACAGGCGCGGATAGGGAATGAGAAAAAATTATGTTTTCTTTTTTATTTTGCTTATTTTTTCCCCTACTTTTCTATAATCTTTATTCCACTGCTTAACTTCTTTATACAGTCCCAGGGCTTTCTTAAATTCACCTAAATCCTCATAAACAGAGGCGATCTCATACTTTAGGGAATAGGCTGGTTCTGTGTCTTTTTCAGTCAAATCAAGGGCCTTTTGCAGCCATTTGACAGCTTCTTTAAAATTCTCTTTATTACGGAAACAAGAGCTGATGATATGAAAACTGTCCGCTGCGATCCTTTCGTCTTTAGAAGCGATTTTAGCTTCTTCGACAGCTTCATCAAACAATCCCTGTTCCATAAAGGCTAAGGCAAGATTATAATGACTGTCATAGTCTTCTTTCCCGACCTTTTCATCCAGAGCTTTGCGAAAATCAGATACAATATCCGAGAGAGCTTTCTCCACAATCGTTGTGTCCCCTCTTAGCTGGTAGTTATAGATGTCTTTAATAGCCCCTATCTCTTCATCTGGTCTGCTGGCAAGGTCATAATATCTCTTTTCGCCTTCTTGTTTAGAGATAATTGGAATAATATCCGTTTCGGCAAAGATATCAGCGGCTGTTAATTTTTCCTCAGAATCAGGCTTTAAGGAGGTGGGTTCAGAAGGAGGGGAAGGCTGCTTGAGCTCTCCGAATAACTCCGTTTCCTTTTTCTTCACTTGTCCCAAACGTGACGGAATATCTCCAACCTGAACTTCTGAAGCTGCGACTTCCAGCTCTTTGATTTTGCTTTCTATTTTCTCATGATCCGGATACCTGATATTTAAATTTTGAAGAATTCTCCGTGCGTTCTTGATAAGACCCTGTTCAATATACAAATCCACCTTAGAAAGCGTGGTCTCTATGAGTTCTTCAACCTCACTGACATCGAGAGAAGCTTCTTCATCCTCTTCCAGTAAGCCGAGCTCCCTTTTTGTTTTCTTGTATTCATTGAAATACTCTTCTTTTTCCGGAAACAGGTTTAACAGCTCTCCCAAAACCGAGACCATTCTTTCTTTTTCCTGCTTTTTTCTGAACTCGCTTAAAATGAGCCTGTTCACGATTTCAAGATTGTCTTTGTTTCCCTTTGACCTGTAAAGATCGGCCAGCTTTTCAAGGGTTCTTATATGAGGCTTTCTCCCTGATAATATAAGGCCCAAAAGACCTATAGCCTTGTCTTCCTTTTTCTTTCTTGCTAACAAATCAACAACCGGCTCATAATATTCAAATGCTTTATCAAGATCTCCCTCTTCTATGAACAGCCTTCCCAGTTTAACCCTGGCATCGATTTCCTTTGGACTTTCGGCTGTGATTCGCAGAAAAACTTCTTTCGCCTTGTCATTGTTTTTATCTTCCAAATAAAGCTTGCCCAAAATATACAGTGCTTTTAAATTTTTTTCGTCCTTTTTAAGTATCTCGTTAATAAGCTTAAAAGCTTCCTTTTTCTTGTCTTCTTTTTTATATATCTCAATGAAATTGGTCAAAGTACGAGAATAATCTTCTTTCAAGTCTCTCGCTTTTTGTAATGTTTTATGCGCGTCTTTCAGGTCGTCCTTACTGATCTTATATTCGGCGACCTCATTCAACTTTTCGATAGCATTATCAATTTTCCCTTCCTTTTCATACAATCCAGCCAGGGTCTCTCTCGATTCCATATCATCTTCATTGAGTTTGAGCACTGCTTCATACATCTCAATGGCTTCTTTATTCTGCTTGCTTTTCTTCAACTCCCTTGCCAGTTTCGAATATTCAGTCAGAGCTTCGGACTTAAACCCCCGGCTTTTATAAAGGTCTGCCAGTCTTCTCGATATCTCAAGGTTCTCCGGCTCAATCCTGGCAATCCTTTTAAGTGTGGCAATGGATTTGGAATAAATACCTTTCTCTTCATACAAATTGGCAATTTCTTCAAACTCTTCGACCGCTTTTTTCCTCTGCCCCGATTTTACATACAGGTCTCCCATAATATTTCTAATAGGAATATCCTGTTCATTTCCGGTCAATAATTTTTTATATTCCACAACAGCTTCTGCGGTCTTTCCCCTTTTGACTAATTTTTTTGCCCTGGCTTCTATTTTTTGTCTTTCTTCTTTATCAGTCATTTTACTTTTTCATGCTTTAATCTAAAGGAGGTCCTATGAAAAACAGTCGGTCCCAGCTTTTCTAATGCCCGATAATGCTCCCTGGTTCCGTACCCCTTGTTTTTCTCCAGTAAATACCCTCTGAACATCCGGCTCAGCTCAACTATCATCTGATCCCTTAAAACCTTTGCCACTATGGATGCGGCTGCGATCGAAATGCTTTTCTGGTCTCCTTTATAAACTCTCTTCTGATAACAATTTACATCATTAAGCTCCAATCCGTCAACTAAAAGAAATTCGACTTCCCCTGTCATGTTTTCAACAGCCCTTTTCATGGATTCCATGGAGGCCCATAAAATATTGTTTCTGTCAATCTCTTCATTTGTGGCGATCCCGATTCCAACAGAATCCGCATTCCTTAATATCAAAGAGGATAGCCTTGTTCTTTTTTTCTCAGAAAGAAGCTTTGAATCATTGACTTCCTTTAACCACCCATGAGGACTGCTGTGTATATAAGCGGGAGAAAACATAACGGCCGCAGATACAACCGGTCCAAATAGAGCTCCCCTTCCAACCTCATCTATGCCAGCAATGTTTTGAAACCCTCTTCTTGCTATCTGCCTTTCGATATGAAAATCAGCCACTTTCTTTCATCATAACATAAAGATGAAGCCTCAACCATACCAAACAACAGACTACCTGGATTCTTTTATGTTGGCTGCTTTGCCCTTCAAGCTGCGTAAGTAATATAATTTAGATCTTCTTACTCTTCCTTTTCTGACTGCTTTTATTTCCTTTATGCTTTGGGAATAAAGCGGAAATATTCTCTCTACTCCTATGCCAAAAGAGATCTTCCTGACAGTAAACATCTTTTTCGCACCCGAGCCTCTTTTTGAAATCACATCACCTTTAAACACCTGGACTCTCTCTTTGTCTCCTTCTCTTATGATCACATGAACCTCTACGGTATCCCCAACATTAAAATTATCCCTGTCTTCCTTTATGTTGTCTTTCTCTACTAAATCAATGAGATTCATTGTTCCCGCCTTTCATTTCATTTCTTAACTCTTCAATAAGGATCTTATCTTTTTCAGACAGCTTTGTATCCTTCAAAAGATCCGGCCTGAGATCCAGGGTCTTCTCAAGAGCTTTTTTCCGTCTCCAGCGCTCAATTTGTTCATGATTTCCTGAAAACAGGACTTCGGGAACTTTGAGCCCTCTGAAAGATCTGGGCCTTGTGAACTGAGGATAATCTAACAAGCCCGATGAGAATGAATCCTGCTTTACTGACTCTGACCTTCCTACCACACCCGGGAAAAATCTTGAAACACTGTCAATGATGACCATAGCAGCCAGTTCTCCTCCAGTCAAAACAAAATCTCCGATGGAGATCTCATCTGTAGCCAGGTTTTGAGCCACCCTTTCATCCACTCCTTCATAACGCCCGCATATAAGTAGTATCTGCGAACACTGAGAAAATCTTTCTGCCATTTTCGAGTCAAAACATTTTCCTTTTGGACTCAGCAGGCATATCAAGGCGTCTTTCTCCTTTTTTACTTCTTCAACAGCAAGAAATATGGGCTCAGGCTTGAAAACCATTCCCTGGCTTCCTCCAAAGGGACGATCATCAACCTGATGATGCTTATCCCGCGCATAATCTCTCAGATTGTGGATGTTGATCTCGAATAAACCTTTTTTCAGAGCTTTCTCTAGGATTCCCTTTGAAAAATAACTCTCAAATATTTCTGGGAATATAGTGATTATATCAAACCTCATCCCGCTCTATAAATCCTTTTTAAAGTAATGACACTTAATTTTTTGTGGAATCCAACCTTTTTATTATACAGAAGTACTTTCCCCTGCCCACACTCTTTTTTGAGAACTACTTACAAAGCCTTTTCTCTTAAAACAAATGCAACAAAGGCTCTCTCATCCCGATTAAGTGTCTATTCTCTCTGAGCCTCCTTTTTTCCTCCTTTGAATGTTCACTGCTTTAAGGCTTCTGACACATGCCTCACTTCTCGATAATTTCCAGATTGAATCTTCTTTTCAGTTTCATACCCGCTGCACCAAGTATGACTCTGATAGCTCTTGCAGTTCTTCCCTGTTTTCCAATGACTTTACCTAAATCCTCCGGAGCAACTTTAAGTTCAAGAATGGTGGTCTGTTCCCCCTCTAATTGGGAAACCACCACTTTGTCCGGATTGTCAACCAATGACTTAGCAATCAGTTCAACTAGTTCTTGCACTGTAACCTCCTTTAAGCTTGTTTGTCTGATTGTTTCTCTGATATAGAAATTT
>CAZSZS010000194.1:0-3072 GCA_964611275.1 uncultured Eubacteriales bacterium | reverse complement strand
CTGCGCGTCATTCCCACTCTGCAGTTTGAAGCTCTTTTAGCAAAAATACAGCACAAATCCGAAGAAATCCCCACCAAAAAAGACCTGGATAAAATGGCTCAAAATGAAAATATCCGGTACTATGTACAGGGAAATTACACTCAATTTGGGGATATCCTCCGTTTCTCCATAAAAATCGTCAAGCCCTTTAGCTATGAAACTCTGAGCACCCGAATCATCCAGGTCGAAAAAGGACGGGAAGGAGACCTTTTAGACAAAATCGATGACCTAACCATATGGATAAAAACAAATCTCGGATTCAAACGCTATGAGATCATCAACGATTATGACGAGAAGATCAAAAACTTCACCAAGTCTGAGCAGGCACTCAGGCTCTATTACCAAGGCAAAAAATCTTATGTGGAAGGGAAATTCGAGGAAAGCAATCAATTCCTTAAAGATGCCATCAAACTGGACCCTGAATTTGCCATGGCCTATCGCAGCATATCTATAAACAATGCTTACTTGAACGATTTATCCTCAGCCCGGGACTACTGCCAGAAAGCACTGGACCTTGCGCATGAAGGGAGAGGTTCCATAAGGGAAAAATTATTGATAGAAGGATATGCTCATTATCTTCTGGAAGGTTCTGCAGAAAAAGCCATTTCTAAATATGAAGAAGTGCTGAAGATCTATCCTTATGATGAAGAAGCTCATTCACTGTTAGGAGCTATTTATAGAAACATGGGAGAGAATGAGCTTGCTGAGCAACATTTTTTAAAAGCCATTCTGTATATCCCTGATACAGCTCACTCTAATCTGGTCTGGATCTATCTGCAGAAAGGCCTTTACACCAAAGCCGCAGATCTTCTGGAAAACAATAAAGACATTATCAACCCAAAAGTGTACTACACGCATTTGGCTGATGTCTATTTCTGCAAGGGAGAAGTGGACACGGCCCTAAAACATGCCTTAAAAGTTGAGGAAATCTTCCCGGAAGATTATCAAAATCTGGAATTTTTAGGTAATATTTATCAGGTCAAAGGGGATATGGAAAAGGCAAGAGAGTATTACCTTGCTCTTTTAAAAGATCACAACACTATGTCTTTGAGCCTCCAATGGCAGCACTATTTGATGATTCAAGAAGGAAGATTTTCTGACTGCGAAGAGTTTCTTTCAGAACACATAAGGCAGTTCAAAAAGCAAAACGATAAATACAGTGAAGTAGATTTTCTTTTTTTGCTGTCATTTGTTCAGTATCGTGGTCATAAATATGGGTGTTGCCAGCAGACAATTGAAGAGCTGCTTCAGGAAGTGGGATCCCCTAATGAAGTTACCTTTTTTTGGTATTCCATATTAGGTCAATATGTCTCTGGGCTGGCCTCTGCCCAACTCAATGATATTTCCGAAGCTGAAAAGAATGCTGAAGCCATGATGGGATCGATCGATGGAATTCAAAATCAAAGTCAGAGCCAGTTTCTTCAATATTATTATCATTTGAAAGGAATGATCGCATTCAAAACAAAAGACTATTCCACAGCCATTGAATACTTCAACAAAGGATATTCATCCCTGCCCTCTCAAAATAATCCTTATGACGACCATGCCCTGTTTCTCGACTCCCTGGGCCAGGCTTATTATTTTTCCCAAAAAACTGATGACGCTCTTAAATGTTATGAAGATATCCAGTCATTGACCACCGGAAGACTTTCCTGGGGAAATTTATATGTTTTAAGTTATTACTGGCTTGGAAAAATCGAACAGGACAAGAGAAACTCAAAAAAAGCACAGGAACATTTCAAACATTTCCTCATGCATTGGGAAAATGCCGATCCAGAGCTGCCGAAAGTCTTAGAAGCAAAAAAAATCATGCTCTCTCTTCAGAATGAGTGATACCCGGGATCTCGTCCTCATCAATCCGCACTGATCTGCCTCCAGAAAGTCTTATTCTCTTTGGTAAATATCCGTCTGATCTCACACACCCAATGAGGTATTTCCCACATTTCTTGACTTCCGAAACATGCGGCAATTGGACAGATTGTACACCTGAGAAGATCCAGGCATCTGATGCACGAAGTCTTATCCGTATGACACCTGTCCAAGCGGATCTGGGAATAATTTTGCCGTATTTGCGGATAGATCACTTTATGGTGTTGGATAAAGTCCTCAACGGAACCAAAACTGTAGGCCCTGGTTAAAGAATCATCTCCCTTAAAATTCGCATAGTCAAACAAAAGGAAACAGCCCCAGAGAGAATCATCCGGAACAAGGACCATATTCTCTTTTCCTCCTTCACAGACCGATATTCCGTATGAATCCGACTTGTTTAAAAATGCAACCGGAATTTGTCCTTTCCTATTGTAGTGGTTTAAAGCCGTTTTCCGCAGTTTTTTCAATTCCTGTTCAAAACACATCAAATCCCTTTGGTCCCAATGACTGATATAATCCAAATTAAAATCTACCGATTCGACTCCCATGTCAACAATCAACCGGATGGAATCTGAAAGAAAACTTACTGTTTCCGGAATAAAGATACTCTGAGTGGTCAATTCAATATTTGGATAGGTTTTTATGGTTTCGATGGCATCCACCAATAGCTCAAAACTGTTTTCCTTCCTTGTTTCGTTTTGAGAATATCCGTCAAAACTCAATTGAAGCTTGAAGTGAAATTCATTCAGAATACTCAGAATATCATTGGTCAGGAGACTTCCATTCGTGGTCAATGAATAGGATAAGGATCGCCCCGGCTGAGTATTTTTTTTGAAGTATTCAAGGGTTTGCTCAATAGAGTTAAAAGCCAAAAGGGGTTCGCCACCATAGAAGCTGATATCCAGGGAATCTGCGAAATAAGGAGTGAAAAAATCAATAGTTTTATGTATAGAGGAAATTTTTAGTCTGCGTTTTCTTCTCTTTTGGTAGCAGTAGGAACACGCATAGTTGCACTCCTCCGTTATATAAAAAGTAAAATTATTGATTTTGAACGTTTTATCTATGTGATCAATAAAAAAGCTTTACCTTTCAAAAATCTGTATTTCGGCCTGCTTTATCACTTATTTTCATAAGGCTTAAATGGGGGTGGATATTTAGGGATAT
>CAZSZS010000193.1:0-5364 GCA_964611275.1 uncultured Eubacteriales bacterium | reverse complement strand
CTCGTGAATAACCAGGATCACATTCCTGCACCCGAAGGCTAAATCTTTAATGTCGCTTCAGCCACACCTGAATTTCAGGAAGCTCTCTTCAACCTCGACTTATTCATCATCCATGATGGGAGGTGTGATGTTTATTTATGGAGGAGTTTAGGCACAGGGATGTGGTTTTCCGGAGGGATGATCTCTTTTAATAAAGTGTAAATCCTGGAAGGGGATGTCTTGTTCCTGTCAGCGGCTTTTTTAAGGGATTGGCCCGGGTCATTGATGTTTATTCCTTTTGTTTCTAAAAATCCAACAGCTTTTTCAGTCTCCAGACCCAGTTCCCGCACAAACCGGTCAAAAGGCAGTTTTTCGGCCCGCGCAAGAAAAGGCTCGTCTTTATTTACCGACCAGGTATCTTTGATCAAAGAGCCCAGATCCATAACAGAACTGAAAGGCGGGATGCTGGCGATGGTCCCTCCAAGCAAAAGGATGACCACCAGCAAAGATACAAACAGCTCTATCCTTGATTTCGAATACTTTTTAATCTTTCCTCTTATGTAATGCAGGATGGAGCGCCAGTTATTGTAGATGTGCAGGGAAATGAATATAAGGAAGATACAACTAAAAACAGTGTGGATGGTCTCCCACTCGCTTTTGGTTAATCCCGCGAATGTCCAGCGGGTCCAGTCGGCAATCCTCCCGGATGGAACCGTGTACAATATGAGGCCTGATACAGCCTCTATGATGAGGGACCAGAAAATGACAAGTGTTGTGAACGCTCTGGAATTAAACGGCTTTTTTTTCATGTCCTCTTTCATTATCAATTATTATTTGATTTCAGGAAATCCGGATGGAGGCCGGCGAAGCTTTGTAGCCTGCTCATAGGAGTAAGCGATTTTTATGATCTCAGGCTCTCCGAACAGTTTCCCGACCATCTGGAGCCCTGCCGGAAGTTTTTTGTGAGTGAAGCCCATGGGCACAGTTATGGCCGGAAGTCCGGTTTGAGGTGCGATCACCCGGCTGTTATCCCCGACCGGGCTTCTCATATCACCCAGTTTTCTGGGTGGGTTGCTCCATGTGGGATAGACAATCACATCCACTCCTTGGTCTTCCATAGCCATGAGTATGGCTTCCCGGTATTTTATATTAGGGGGCTCATGATAGACATCCTTGCACGCCGGTTCTTGTCTGAGCGGTAATTCCAGTGCCTCTTCGATCCTTTCTCCGGAAGGCCTTGTGAATTTTCCGGAATTATATATTTCTGTCAGACTCTTTACCGGAGTCTTGTCTCCCAGTGATGCGAGATATTGGTTGATATCGTGGCGGAATGTATCACACCACAGATTTTTCGTGAGATTCCCAAAGTCAGGGATGGTAAAGGGGTCAATGATCTCGGCTCCCTGCTCCTTCATGTCCTGAAGAGCTTTTTCAAAGACAGCTTTGACTTCAGGGTCTGAAGAGGCTCGGTCAGCCAGAACTCTAAAGACACCAATGCGGGCTCCTTTAAGGCCGTCTTTATCCAGAAAATCGGTGTATGTGTCCGGGATTTTTCCCCGGCATCTTTCCGTTACGGGGTCTTCCTGGTCGTATCCTGCTATCACATCTAGAATCCTGACCGCATCTTCTACAGTCCGGGTCATAGGGCCGCCGATATCATTTCTTTTGTAAAGGGGGATGATCCCGTCCCTGCTGGTCAGTCCCATCGTGGAACGGATTCCCACCAGGCAGCAGTGTGCGGCGGGTCCTCTTATGGAGTTTCCCGTATCCGTTCCAAGCCCTACTGTGCCGAAATTTGCGGCCACGGCTGCGGCTGTCCCTCCGCTTGAGCCGGCAGGGGTTCGGTTCAGGTCATAGGGATTTCTGGTTATTCCTGAGATCGAGCTCACTGTTTCATAGGGGCTGAAGGCCCATTCGGCCATATTTGATTTGGCGAGGATCACGGCCCCGGCTCTGCGCAGCGCTTTGACCTGATAGGCGTCATCAGGTGGGATAAATCCTTTTAAAGTCTCTGAACCGGCTGTGGTCTGGAGGTCACGGGTTTCATAGTTATCTTTCACGATCACTGGAATTCCATGGAGAGGGCGGAGCTTTTTTGTTTTCTGCAGTTCATCGTCGAGCTCTGCGGCTCTCTTGAGGGCATTGGGGTTGACCACTACAATGGAGTTTAACTTTTTTGGCTTGTCGTATTTTTCGATTCGGTCGAGATAGGCCTTTACCAGTTCCTGACAGGTGAGATCTCCGGAAAGATAGGCTGCGTGAATATCTTCTATGGTCGCTTCAATGATTTGAAAATATTCGATCTGTTTACCGGTTTTTTGTTGGCATGCCTGAAAGAGCAGGAAGAGAGGGGATAAAGAAAGAAGGCCAACAATCAGCCAAGAAAGCCTTAGATTGTCTGTGGGTTTTCTTTTTCTGTTTTTATCCGCCATTTTTTTATAGACACATAAAAGTTTTTTATACTTCGATGTCAGGAAGAAATTTGATTCCGGAAAGAAAATCTTTCTGCCAGATGACCCTTCCGATCACTTTCACATCATTTAAGTTGTTGCCGAGTCTGTCAAAGGTGATTTCTATGAGAGAGCCTATGGGGACATCTTCGTTAAGAAAGAGGCAGCACCCGTTTTCGCTCAAATTCTGGGAGAAGCCTTCGCCGTTGACAAGTGAATTCGTCCTATAACTCACCTTTTGTACGGTATCCACCCGCATTTTTTCTCTGATATTGCTGGGTCTTTTGATTGTTTTTTTGTTCTTGTTCATGGGCGGTTCATAAGGCAGAGGTTTTTTGTAAGATGTTCATGTTGAATGAAAATGAATTCTAACAGAATCAGCGTTTAATGTGAAGATGAATAATCCAGGTTATATGAAAAAAAACTTTAAACTCTCAGTTTTTTGTCTTAAACTGAATGGATACAAAATGTTTATGGGGAAGGAGTTTTAAAATGTTTAAAAAACTTTATTTAAAAATTATGGTATTTCTTTTGGTGATCTGGGTAGCGGGTTCTTTTTTCTCCTGTTCGCCGCAAACAGAAACAGCTGATTTGGTCTTGAGAAACGGGAAGATCGTGACCCTGGATGATACCCAACCGGAAGTCACGGCCCTGGCAGTCAGAGATGGGAAAGTCATGGCTTTGTGTGATAATGAGGAAATCGAATCCTACATCGGAGACAGCACCGAAGTCATTGACCTTGAGGGAAAACTGGCTGTTCCCGGTTTTATGGACAGTCACCTTCATTTTACAGGCATAGGGCAGGCTGCTCTGTCTCTCAATCTGATGCATGTGAAGAACTGGCAGGAAATCGTCTCCATGGTCGAAGAGGCAGTCAAAGATAAAGAGCCGGGAGATTGGATTCTGGGCAGAGGGTGGCATCAGGAAAAATGGGATGAAGTGCCCCAACCCAATGTGGACGGGCTTCCTTATCATAATGATCTCAGCAGAGTCAGCCCTGATAATCCGGTGATGCTGACCCATGCCAGCGGGCACTCCTGTATGGTCAATGCCAAAGCCATGGAACTGGGCGGCGTCACAAAAGAGACCACTGCCCCTGAAGGAGGAGAGATCGTCAGGGGTCCGGAAGGGAATCCTATAGGCGCTTTCAGAGAGACCGCTCAAGGACTGGTGAGAAGGGCCTATTCCACATCACTTAAGAACAGAACTCCTGAGCAGGTGGAAGAAGAGCGGAGAAAAGTCGTGGAGCTGGCGGATAAGGAATGCCTGTCAAAGGGCATCACAAGCCTTTATGATGCCAGCTCATCCTTCAGCACCATTGACCTGTTTAAGGAATTTGCTGACCAGGGGAAACTCGGGATCCGTCTTAATGTCATGATCAGTGAAGGAAATGAGAGACTCACCAAAGAAAAACTTTCCACATACAGACTTCTGGGCGCGGGAGATCATCATCTGACTGTTCGGGCGATAAAGAGGTTTATGGACGGAGCTCTGGGGTCCCATGGGGCCTGGTTTCTTGAACCTTATAAGGACCTTCCTTCAAGCACGGGATTGAACACGACTCCGGTGGAGGACATTCAAGAGACCGCCCGGATCGCCATTGAGAATGACTTTCAGCTCTGCATCCATGCCATAGGGGACAGGGCCAATCGAGAGGTCCTAGATGTTTATGAGGAAGCTTTTAAAGCCCATCCGGACAAAAAGGACCAGAGATGGAGAGTGGAACATGCCCAGCATCTTAATCCGGAGGATATCCCCCGTTTCGGCAAACTGAGTGTGATCGCTTCCATGCAGGCTATCCACTGCACGTCAGACGGGCCCTGGGTCTATAAACGCCTTGGGGAAGAAAGGGCTGAACAGGGTGCTTATGTGTGGAGAAAGCTCATGGATACAGGTGCCCTGATCTGCAACGGAACAGATGCGCCGGTCGAAGATGTGGATCCTATTCCCTGCTTTTATGCGGCTGTGGCCAGAAAAATGTCGAACGGAGAGCTTTTTTATCCGGAACAAAAAATGACCAGGGAAGAAGCCCTGCGCTCTTACACCATTAACGGAGCTTATGCGTGCTTTCAAGAAGATACTCTGGGCTCATTATCTCCGGGTAAGCTGGCGGATATCACGATGCTGTCCAAGGACATCATGACCGTTCCCGAAGATGAGATCCTCGAGGCTGAGGTCCTTTACACCATTGTGGGCGGAAAGGTGCTTTATACAAAAAAATAGGCATAAGAGTAAAACATATTAGACTTCAAAAGAGGACAGGTGACCTCTCTGAGTCACATATTTACTTCCTCACTCTGTTTAAAAACAGGGTAAAGCAGTTGGCATAAATTTTGCTGTTTGTGTGAGTGAAAGGTTTTATCAAGTATCAGTCAAGAGTCAGGGTCTTTTTATGAATAGGTACGGCAGTTTATAATGGGGACCAAAAAATGAAAAAAAGGATGACGGGCGGATTTCTGTTCTTATCGTGTTTGCTTTTTTTAAATCCTTCCTTCCCACAGGAGGAACATACGGCGAGGGTGGTCAGCATCGAAGTTCCGGTAAGGGTCTATAAAAGGGGGCATTTTGTCAGGGACCTCTCTATTCATGATTTTTTGTTGTATGAAGACGGAGTGCAGCAGAGGATCGATGCCGTGTATCTCATAAAGAAGAAAACCATTGAAAGAGAGGAAAAGCACAAAGAAGCCGTGAAGACAAGAGAGCCTGAGATTGAATCGCGGAATTTTGTATTCGTGTTTGAGATCCGTTATTACCTTCCTAAATTAAATGAGGTCATGGATTACTTTTTCAACAAGGTGATGCTTCCCGGAGATTCGCTTAAAATCTACACTCCGGTTCGGGCCTATAACATAAAGGAAGATGCTTTTAATGTCCTCCCCAAACAGAAGATCGCGGATCAGCTGAAAGCCAAACTGAGAAAGGATATTGTCATGGG
>CAZSZS010000192.1:0-6199 GCA_964611275.1 uncultured Eubacteriales bacterium | reverse complement strand
GGTTTTGGACAAAAAGAGCAAAGAGCCATCATCTGAGTACGCACAGATGGTCCGTAAGTACGGGCACCAGCGCGGGGTGATGATCGAGGTAGGAGGTCACCATGGCAACGTAGCCAGGATGCTGCCGCCGCTGGTGATAACCGAAGAATATCTTATGAAAGGAATCAATATCCTCAGTGGAGTGATCAAGGATATTGAGGCGGGAAAGCTCGCCTAGAAAGAAAAATTAGGCCCAAAAAAATGCCCGAAGTAAACAAAAAAGCTAAAAAGGCAGGATAGCACTGAATATTTTGACACAGGATGAAAAACCAAAACGTCTTATCCTATGAAGAACACCATGGAAAAAATCGAAAATACTTGACAGAACCCTCAAATAAATGTATATTCAATGTATATACATGGAGATATGGCATGGTGACTAAAATACAGAAATGGGGTAACAGCTTGGGACTGCGGATTCCTAAGTCCTTTGCTGAGGAAATTGGTGTCAAAGAGGGCTTCTCTGTCAACATAATCCTGGAAGATGGTCAGCTTGTGGTCCGTCCTTTGCAAAAAGAAAAATATCAACTTTCTGACCTTCTCTCTCATGTGGGGGAGGAAAATATCCATAAAGAGATATCGACTGGAGATGCTGTAGGCAGGGAGATCTGGTGAAGGTTCAGCGTTATACCCCTGAACGCGGAGATATTGTCTGGCTTGAGTTCAATCCTCAGGCTGGCTACGAACAAGCCGGACACCGTCCAGCTTTGGTTTTATCACCCAAAGTTTATAATAAAAAAGTCAAATTGGCTCTGTTCTGCCCTATCACCTCTCATGTCAAGGGCTATCCCTTTGAGGTTGTCCTCCCTAAAAAAAATAAAGTATCAGGCGCTATATTATCTGACCAGATAAAAAGCATGGACTGGCAGGTGAGAAAAGCACAAAAGATAACCTCTGCGCCTCAAGATGTACTCGAAGAAGTTCTTGCAAAAATACACACTCTTCTTGGATTTGAAATCATTAGATAGACACTATTCTTTATTGGTCTCGCAGGGATTCGTCAGTGTTGCCCTGAATGTAGAGCCCGATAATCTTGGCGATGCGGCCGTTCTCCTCTGAGATAAACTGCAGGCGAAACTGAGCGTATCCGTCCAGAGCGAAGGTGTCCTTTGTGAGTGGCATAAGCCGGTATTCAGGCCGGTCGTCACGTCTGTAATAGAGGCTGCCGTCACGCAGGATGATATGGCGCGGTCCGTAGCTGCCGGCGAATTTTTCCATCTCTGTCGATGATAGAGAGACCGGGCTATTTTCAACCTCAAGCGCTTCCCTCGCCCATTCGAGAGCCTTTGTCGTCAACCTATGGCCTTTCCTAATCTTTAGGGCCGATTCAAAGCTGCCTATGGCTTCCTGATTTTGACCCAGATCCATGTGGGCTAATCCCAGACCAATGTAAGCACTGACTGATTGGGGGAACGTTTCAATACAGTACTCTAATACCTCGACGGCTTCTTCTTTTTTCCCGCTCTCTCCCAAATACTCAGCCAGTCCTGTTAAATAATCCTCTTCAGTCAGTTCGGGGAATGTTTCTACAGCTTCACCTAGCTTTTTCATGCCTGCTTCTTTTCCTTCCTCAGTAAAGGCTTCTTCAATGGCCAGCCGGGCCAGTCTTTTCGGGTCATCATATTTTTCGTATTCCAGCCAGTCGAGGGCATATTGATGGTCAGGAAAGATGAGGCTGCTTACCGCCTCGGCAATGGCCAAACCATTGTTGCTGTTGGCAAAATAAACAAATCCCTCGCGGCGGTCTTTGTAGGTTACGGTGTATGCCCTCAAATCTCCATTATCTCCCCAATGCCAGAAGCTGTCTCCTGTTTCTCCCGGCTGGACGCCCCATCCCAACCCCCAATAAACATTTTCGAAAAGCTCAGCGGTATCTCTGTTCACTGTCACCTGAACATGACGGGAGATCATCTGGCTGATGGTTTCTTGGGAAAGTTCTTCGGCATTGAGAACAGCGCATATAAAGGCCGCGTAATCCGAGGCAGTTGTCAGAAGGGATGCCCCGCCGTTGGGTTCGGTTCTTTTACGAAGGGCATGAACCGAACCATGGCTGTCATGACCGCAAGCACCGTTAGCGGCGTAAGTTTCGTTCCAGACATAACTGGTATGATCCATTCCGAGAGGGTCGAATATCTCCTTTTGGGCGAATTCCTGCAGGCTCATTCCGGATATTTCCTCTATGGTGCGGCCGAGATAGAGGAATCCCTCGCCGGAGTAGGCGTACTGGAGTCCCGGGTCACGCATAAGTCTTATCCCCCAGTTGGGAAGTCCGGTGGAATGGGTGAGGACCAGACGGGCCGTGATTTTCTTATAGCGTTCGTCGCCTGAAAGCTTTTCATATTCTTTGTCCGGAAAATATTCATGGAGAGGCCTGTCCAATTCGAGCTCTCCCCTCTCGACAAGTCGCATGGCGGCGTAGGCAGTGACGGTTTTGGTCAGGGAAGCCGCTTCGAACATGGTGTTTTCGTTGACAGGCTCGTTGGTCTGCCGGCTTTTTACACCAAAGGCTTTGTTCCAGGCTATCTTACCGTCACGAACCACGGCTATGGACAGGGCAGGTATATTGGCTGCTTCCATCAGACGGGGGATCTCCTTCTCTAATGTGGAGGTGAGAATTTCTTCCCCGGATTGTTTGGTGCACGAGGAGAAAAACACGAAACTAACAAAAAAAAGACAAAAGTAAAAAAGGACAGGCGTGATGGTTTTATGATGTATCATGCAATGGCTCCTTTTCAATGGGCTTGAAGCGATGTATAGAAGAGATGCGTTCATCAATTTTATATACGTAATAAACACAAAAAAGGTTTGTTTTTTAAAGGTACTGTATTTTATAGCATCCAGGCATAACCAATTTTCAGAAAAAATGTCCGGTCAGCCTGGGTGAGCCGAATGCCCTGGTTCCCAAAATAATTGTCGCTGTAGCCTAAGAAAAGCACAGTTCTCGGATTGAACTTATAAGAGAAGAGAAATTGGCTGAAAAAATCCTTCTGCTCTGAATCTATATCAAAGGTGTAGTTGCCTGGATTAAAATCATAATTCACATACTGAATGATAGACCTGAAAAACACACGGACCGTGAACTGATAAACTGCGTTTAACTGGCTGATATTAGCAGTGTACAGCCGGGCGTCCTGAACCCTCATCCGCTCATAAGTGTGATTAAGGGTGAGGCGAAGGTGTTTGCCCAGATTTGATAACACTCCAAAATCAAGCCTCCATTTACTACCAAGACGGATGTTCTCATAATCGATTTGGCTGCCCGCAAACACAGAGCCACCGACTTGGATAAAGCTGCTGGGCCAAAAATCTCCTCCTGCTGTTAAAGTAGTGAGATCAAATTCATATCCCTTGTAGGCCTGTACAGCTTTGGCTCCTCTTATGAAAAAGTTGGATTGAAGAGCACCAGAGTAAGAAAACCAAACAGAGGCTCGTTTATTCAGAAGGTTTCCCTTTTGGTCCTCAAAATAGTTCACCTCACTACCCACTTTCAGTAGCGCCCACCAGGCATTTGGAGGGGCATTCCAGGTATAGTTTACTCCTCCCTCCGCATTACGATAACCGACGCGGGGAAAGTAACCAAGATCAGCCCGGAAATTTGAACCGGCTTCTTCATAGTCAGCCCACCATCCCCAGGTTCTGGAATTGTGGTCATATTCAAATGAAATCAGCCCATCCTTGAACTCGCCTGAGGACTGATTGTTCTCTTTTGCCACATCATCTGGATATTTTGTGCTGGACCTCAGAGCCAACAACTGGATTTGATCGGTTTGGGTGAAGCGAAAATCAAGATCAAATCCGTAGACCCTGTTAAAATAATCGCTTCCTTCCCTGTCTGTAAAGATGATGCCTGCTGTGTAGCGGCTTCCAAAATCCCTTTTGTACCGGAAAACTGAGGACAGATTACTTGTCCAAAGCGAAGTAGAACTTGAGCCCTGACTCCCCGGGAAGATCAGATTGGTGATGTCATCGCGCATCACAAACGCACCAATGGTGTTGGGGGCTTCCTTACCGGTCAGTTTCACTCCCCATGTAGGATCTCTCACAGTCCGGGTATAAATGATCTCCTTTAAAGAGGAAAAAAAATCAAGGCCTTCTGTGAAAAAGGGGCGTTTCTCCGGATAAAAAAGAGCAAAAGGCTGGTTAATGTCCAGCTGCCTGGCATCTGCTTCGACCTGGCTGAAATCAGGATTGGCAGTAAGATTCAGGGTCAGGTTCGGTGTAATCCCCCACCGGGTATTGACTCCGAATTCTGCATCCTGGTATTCCTTTTTGAAATCACCTTGAGGAAAATCCTCTCTTTCATCTGTGCGGATGGCGGTCAGAGTGGGATTTATCTCAAGATTCCGCCCGGGGCTGACTCCCTCAAAGCCTTTGATCTTAACGGCCTGGCACAGATAGCAGTTATTGCTCCGGTCCCTTGGGAACAATCCTATATGGTACGTGTGGTCCCTGGGATAGCTCCGCACCGCATCAAATCCCCAGACCTGAAATCCTTTTTTCCTCTGAAAGCTCAGCGTCGAAAAAGGCAAAACCATCTCCACACAATAACCCCAATCTGTGATTTCACTCGCGCAGTTCCAGATTCCATCCCAACCCGCATCATCCCCGCTCTGCGTTTCGATCAGATCCAGCTGCACTCCCTGTGCGGTCACAATAAAGACAAAACTCCGGCGCTGGTCATTGAACGTATCAAATATGAGTCCCACCCAGTCATCTCCCCCGTGACTATCCCTGTCACTGAGATGAGCGCGAATGGCCGAGGGGTCCGGATCATAACAGCGGAAAGCCGCATACAGGTTTTTGGAATCATAGCTCAGAAACACTTGTGTTTGAACAGGAGGGGGGACATTCTCTCCTGGTCTCACTTCATACAATAATTCAAGCATCAACGCGTCTTGCCATAGCATCTCATCCAGTCTCCCGTCAAATGTGATCTCAGATTCTGTTTTGGGCACAATAAACGGGTCTTCGAGAGTTCCTGAACCCTGATTCTTTTGGACTTGTTGGCCAAATAGGGCCATTGGATATAAGGAAAACACCAAACAAAATATCAGTATGGGGCCTAAACTCTTTTTCATGCTAAATTTCTTCTTTCTTTTCGGATAGTTCAAAAGTATGACCCGGCTTCCATTCGCCGTCCCGGAACGTGAACCACTTGTCAATGAGCTTACCCTCTTCGGTCAATTCAAACGTATTTCTAAATTCCAGTTTATTATCAGGGAAAGTGATGGTCCCATAAATAAGTATTTTCCCATCATCCTCAAAAACATGACCATAGAAAAAGTTGCCATTGCTGGTAATAGAAAACACACCGATTTCCTGTTTATCTGAATCCCAGTAAAAATAGGCTTCCGTAATGCTTTGAAGTATTTTAACCTCTGTGGTTTGCTTTATGGCTTTCCCGTTCCATATGACCTTCCACAGTACTTCACGTTTGGCTCCTTCACCAAAACGGGGCATGTCTCCTTCCCATTTTTTATTGACAATGGGTTCGAACAGCTTTAAGTGTTCATCTAATTTTTGACTATAAACAGGAGATAGAAAGGCCCCCATAAGTAAAACTATACTCATCATTAAACGAAATATTTTCATGCCTCCCCCTGTGCTTTTTTAAGGAATCGATGCTACTTTTGAAAGGACTATAGAATCGCCGCTTATTTTTTCAATTCATGTTTAAAAGCAAGCTCTTTTCCTGTCCCAATGGAGATATAATTATCCCCGTAAGCTTCTTTAAACATACTGATCGCCTGGTCGCCGGTGCAGTGAGTGGCACCGCATTTCTCCACTCCCAGCCTTTGAAAGTGCTCGATAATGGAGTTGATCTCTCCTTCTGACTTGCCTCCCAGATGGAAACCGCCAAACACAAAATGAAGCTTTGTCCCCATGATATCCGTGGCTTTTTCAACAATACCCACAATACCGGGATGGGAACAGCCCGTGACCAAAACCGGGCCTTGGCCGCTATGGCAAATGAGCGACATCTCTTTGATCTGGTCACCCATCTCACCTGTCAGATAAATATTCCGGCAGATCTGAACAGGCTTGTTTACAGGAATGACTGGGCTATTCATAGATTCAACCCGCCGAATAAATTCATAAGGGAACGAATAAGGCACATAGACCGGAAGACCGGGATGCCTTTCCAGGACAGCTGACAAAC
>CAZSZS010000191.1:0-2955 GCA_964611275.1 uncultured Eubacteriales bacterium | reverse complement strand
TACTTTATCACACCTCATATCCGGGCTCTCTTGGAAGGCGATGCCCTGGCTTCCCCCGGGGGACAGGGCCGGGCTGAAGATGTTTTTCTGGGTTTAATAGTGAACGCAGGAAAAGGCTGGGATATTAAAGCCGGCTACCGGATGATCGAAGGCGGTGCTGATGTGGAGGAAGTATATAACTTCGCTTGGCTGAACCTTTATACCATAGGCGCTGTCTTTAGCTTTTAATTCAGACAGCGTTGAGAACTTCCCATTTTATTCCCACGCGCCTCAAGGCATAACCCAATTCTTGAAAATAGAAGTCATATCCGGTCATCCAGTGAAAACCCTGCATTTTTTCTGCGAGCCGGCGGGAGCTGTATTTAAAACCGACATCGATCTGGGAGCGGCATATGTCCATAAAAGGAGAATCAAGAATTTCACCGGGAAGCCCAAGCCACTTTTCTGATTTGAAATCAGGAATGATATTTGTCAGAGCCTGACCTTTTTTCATCTCTACTTTAGGAGCTGCTCCATAATCTGATTCGAAGTGAGTCAGAATCCGCACCGGTTCAAGCTTCTTCCCATCCATTTTCCTCGGAGCCGTGCAGTGCGCTAAAGTAATCACTCCGTCATGAGGAAAAGTCGGATCATTGAGAAAAACTGGTTTCCCTGAGATACCGGCCAGGAGAATCCCGGCCGGAATGACCACAAAATCGGATTCGCAGAAAGCCAGATAACCGGAATCATTCAAGACACTCAGAGTCAAGCACGCGGATGTCTCAGCCAGAGGCATAATCGTACTCATGCATCCCTTTATAGTCACAGCCCGGCATTCTGCCTTATTCATAAGGCTCTTAAAAACATCCTCCAGCAGGAACGCATGATCAACGAATTCTCTCTTCGTTTCCAATCTGACATGCCTGTCCTGACAATAATCCTCAGCCCTCATACGGGCTCTCCGGACAGCTTCCTTATCCATCCGGGCTTCTTTAATAAGGGCTCCCAGCTCGTTGTAAGTTATAGTCTGGATGTCATATCCCCATTTCTTCCTCACAAGCTCGGGAACGACCTCATCCGGCTGAGCCCAGGCTCCTGGTCCCCCCACAGCCAAAATCCTTGTGTTTTTCGCATTTTTTAATCCGCACAGAGCGCGAAGACGCCAGAGAATTCCATCTTGGCTATCAATGACCACATCATCCTGGTTTATCCCCTCCAGGGACAACACATCTGTGTGCTGACGGAGATACCGCGGGCTTATGATCTCATACCAGAGATAAACAGGGCCTGACCTGTGCCGGCAGAAAAAAATCATGTCCTTCCCATGTTCACGTATGGCATTAAAAATATCCATCCATCCTCCGGCTGCATAAATGAGAAACACATCCACATCCTGTGAATTTTTTAGTTTTAAAGCTTCATCTCTACTGCGTATGCCTATAAGAGGTTTGATTTCTAAAGGAAAATCAGCACCTGCCTTGACCGTTGCCAGCTCTCCTCTTATCCGGGCTCCTTCTTCCTCCGCATCCTGTTGGGTCTGAATCCCCCCCCACGACCTCCAACTCCTTTGATGACGGCGTTTTGGAGTACTGTACGTTAAAACCGGCTGCACGATCAAGGGAATGCAGGCGATCTCCAGTTGACCCTCAATATTTTCATCTTTCACTTTTGCCCAGGAAAGTCTTCCAAGGGCTGTGCTGGCTAAAGCAGTGGCTCCCATACAATTCAGAAAATCCCGCCTGGAAATTCCATCTGAAGGGAGTGATCCCTCCTTTTTTGATTCACTATTTTTCATTAGAAATCTCCTCTCCTGTTCAGTTGTAGTCAAGCATGATCTTCTTGTCTTCTTTGAGAAGATAAGGGGCGACCTTTTCTATTTCCTTTAGCGACGGAAGTTTGCTGTGAGCTGTAAGATACTTCATAGGAATGGGATGTGTTCCTATGACTACAGGCAGTTCATAATAACTCTCTATGAAATCTTTGAAATAAAGCGTATAGGGACAGGGGGGATATCCCACGACAAAACCTGTGGCCAGATGGATGACTTCCGCACCGTTTTTTTTCATCTCCTCCGGAACGTATTCCACATTTACGCCGGGACATCCTCCGCACTGGCCAAAACCCACAATGTCAAGCAGCATACTGTCAGGATATTTGGAAAACCCACCGACATGCTCCCTCATAGACCGGAGGCACTTCCCTCCCCCGCAACTATCATACCTTGCACAGATAATGATCCCGACTTTTTTCGAATCTGATCCTTCTTTCAAGGAAGAAAATACTCTTGTCCGGTTAAAATCCGGCTTTTTAAACTTAGCGGCTCCCACAGCTCCAAGAGAAGCCATACCAAAGACAGAATGCTGGAAAAACTCTCTCCTGTTTTGAACCTCCTTAAATGAAGACATAAGACCTCCTTTCCTTTATGAAACCATAGCACAAAACACTGTTCTTTTGTGTGAACTAAAATAATATAGGCATCAAACACACCCAGTCAATATAAAACTTAAATCCAGAGGAAGAATGTCACAACCAGATGTTCTTTGACTGAAGAAAAAAATTGATATATCATCATTACTTAGTTTCTTTAGAATCATGGAAATGGAAAGGCTCTTATTTATTTTTCATGCTTAACTTTATTATTAAGGAGTTATATGAATGCAAAAATATGACGTTATAATAATCGGAGGAGGAGCGGCAGGAGTTACCTGTGCCATTTCAGCTCACACAACTTACCCTGACAAAAAAATCGCTCTCATAAGAAAAGAAAAGATCGCATTGATCCCCTGCGGTATTCCTTACATAGTTCATTCTTTAAATTCGATTGATGAAAACATTCTTCCCGATGAACTGATCACAAAAACAGGAGCGGATTTAATCATTGATGAAGTCATCGAAAAAGAAGAAAAAACTCTAAAACTGAAAAGCGGGAAAGAAGTGAGCTATGATAAACTTGTTATAGCGACCGGTTCTGTTCCC
>CAZSZS010000190.1:0-3005 GCA_964611275.1 uncultured Eubacteriales bacterium | reverse complement strand
ACTTACTTTGCCAGCACCATGGGCAACGGCGGGTTTATCAGAGTAAGGATATATTTTTAGTAACAAAGGAGCTTAGAAATGAGAGAGAAATTGCTCGTCAAATTAGCTGAATGGCACGCCTCCCATCCCTGGAGGATGGTGGCATTGGTCACGGTAATAACTGTTTTGTTTGGGTTTTTTGCTTCCCAGCTGGAGATGACCATGCGGGTGGAAGACCTTCTTCCCGCCAAGGATAAAAAGGTGAGCCAGCTCAATGACATCATTGATGAATTTTCCACTTCCACGCTGCTTGTGGTGGTTCTTCAGGGTGAAGAGGAGCACTTGAAAAAATATGCGGATACCCTGGCCCCACAGATAGAAGAGCTGACCTTTCAGGAAGAGGACGGCTCTCAAAGAAAGCTTTTTCAAAGAGTGGATTACAAAACACCCAGAGAATTCCTCAGAAATCATATGCTGATGCTGGCTAAAGCCGAAGACCTTGAGAACACGAAGAGTCTTTTTACAGATCCGAATCTTGCCGGATTTATCGAAAACCTCAATGATTCCATGGAAAAGGAGTATGTGGGACAGGAAGAGTCCCTTTCCACCAGGGAAAAAGAGGACCAGGCGGTTCAGTTTCTGGACGGCATCCAGGATCTGGTTCTCACACTGCAGAGAGCAGCCAGGGCTGAAGAGCTCACCCGGGAAGAAATCCATGCTGCCGCAGATAAGCTCCTTTTTGGAGACGAGTATATGCTGAGTTATGATAAAAAGGCTCTCCTTCTCATGGCTATTCCAAATTTCACCCTCATGGACAGGGACCTTCTCATGGCCGGGGCCAATGGAGTCCAGGAGGTCCTGGATGGCATGAACAAGGATTTTCCGGACGTGAAGGCAGGCATGACCGGAGATGTGGCCAGAGAGAGGGATGAGCAGGTCTATGCCTCCAGGAGTTTTGGTTCGTCCACTCTCATTGCCCTGGTGTTTATTCTGATCTTGCTGATGGTGTCTTTCCGGATGTGGGTGGCGCCTGTTCTGGCTGTAGTGAATTTGATCATAGGCCTTATATGGGGAATGGGAGCGGCCTGGCTGGCTGTGGGCCAGCTCAACATGGTCACATCCATGATGTCCGTGGTGCTTCTCGGCCTGGGCATTGACTTTTCCATCCATCTTATTTCCGGATTCACTGAAAGACGGGCGGCGGGAGAAAGCATTGAAGATTCCATGAAAAACACTTTTCTTAAAAGCGGAAAAGGTATTCTCACCGGTGGATTCACAACAGCCTGTGCGTTTCTCACTCTTCTTATAAGCCGGTCAAGAGGAATGGCACAGATGGGTGCTGTGACAGGCATAGGCCTTCTTTCCGTGCTTCTTGCCACTCTGCTGTTTCTTCCCGTGCTTTTGGTCATCAGGGAGCGGCTGGTGGAAAGGAAAATACAAAAAGGAAAGATCCAGCGAAAAAAACAGGACATCTCCTTTCGTTTTTTGGGAAGCACAGCCTTATGGCTTTCTAAAAAATATGTGTTTACGGTGATCGCCTCTGCGGTGGTGACCGGGCTTTTGGTCTGGAATGGATTGTCCATCAAATATGACTCCGATTTCATGAATTTGGAGCCTAAAGGGATTGAATCCATAAAACTGATGGACACGGTGCTGGAGAAATTCGATTTTTCAATGGAGTATGCCGTGGCCATGGCTGACAGTGTAGAGGAGTCAAGAATACTATCCGATGCGTTCAAAGACCTGGGTACAGTGGCGTTTACGGATGACATCTCTGTTTATCTTCCCAACAGCGAAGAACAGGAAAATAGGGCTCCCCATATCCAGGAAGTAAGGGAAAAAATGCAAAACGCTTCCATAAAAGGGAGCGTGGATCCGCAGGACCTCTCAAAACTGGAGAAGGAAATCATCCGGCTTGAAATGAATGTGATGGAGATGCAGGATATGGCTTTTTTAGGCGGGCAGGATAAAGTAGACAACAAATGCAAACAGATCGTGGGTGACCCTGAAAAACCGGATTCCGGAAGCAGGGTTCAGGAATTGACAGAGCTTCTGTCCCGGGACAGTGTTCTGCTGGGGCTTTCGGAAGTCCAGAAGGATTTCGCTCCTTATTTTAAGGAAAATGTACTCCGGATGAGCTCCACAGATTCCATTGAACTCAAGGACCTTCCGGAATCTGTTAAAGATCAGTACAGCAATGAATCAAGGGATAAGTTTCTGGTGACCATTTTTCCCGCCAGCAGCCCCTGGAGCAACCCGGAGATGCTCAACCGGTTCGCCGATGATCTGGAAAGGGTCACGGAAGAAGTGACCGGGCTTCCTCCTGTTTTTAGGGCTGTGATCAAGATATTTGCCAGAGACGGAAGGAATGCGGTGCTCTTGACCCTGCTTATTGTGTTCCTTCTTCTGTATGCGGATTTTAAAAAGCTCCGTCATGCACTCATGGCCATGGTCCCCCTTGCGTGCGGTGTGTTCTGGATGGTGGGCTTGATGCATCTTATCGGGATGAAGCTCAATTTTATCAATCTGATCGGACTTCCTTTGATCATCGGGATCGGCATAGATGACGGGGTTCATATCATCCACCGGTGGCGAAACGAGGGAAAAGGCCGAATCTTCACCGTGTTCTCAAGCACAGGAAAAGCCATCCTTCTGACCACACTGACCACTATGTTTGCCTTCGGGTCGCTTGTGTTTTCTATATTCCGCGGATGGGCTTCTTTCGGGGGCGCTTTAGCTGTTGGTGTAGGCGCCTGTTTTCTCACAACTGTACTGATTCTATCAGGGATCCTCGGTGTTATCGAACGCAGAAAGCAGTGATAGAAAGGGGATGGTTATCCCTTTTTATAGTTTCTTTTTAAAGATGTTGCTATTTCCCTGGTTTTTGTATACAGTTCTCTTTTATTGCTTTTATCATATGAATATGTTGTTCAAATCATTGGTTTATCAAACACCAACATTCCATCAAAACCTATGAGGTTTTTATGAAAAGTTTTTCCCGTTTTTCTAGAATCATAACGCTCATA
>CAZSZS010000189.1:0-6911 GCA_964611275.1 uncultured Eubacteriales bacterium | reverse complement strand
AGAATTTGATGAAATGGGTAAAAACTTATCATCAACAAAAAAAAATCCCTATTGTGTACTATGAGAAGCTGTATGACAGATGGAGGTAGGCCCTCCGGTAACGACTCAGGAGTAGTCACCAAACCGCCCTGAGCTGCATATATTAAGAGAATATGTGGTGAGCCTCAGGGAAAAAACATCTGTGAGATCTTAAACAGTATCGTGAACATCAAAAAAGGGAGTGTAATTTTGGAGATCACACTCCCGCAAAACGTATTTATTATAGCACCTTGGATGAAAAAATCGTAGAAGATTAGAACCAAAATGGTTATTTCTCTTTATTTTTTTTCTTTTCTTCATACATTCTCTGGTCAGCAATAGCTATGAGTTCATTCAAGGACTTTGGTTTTTCAGGAACATATTCCGAGAATCCCATGCTAAACTGGATATTGTAATCTTTTTTTATCTCACGATTTAATTGAAGCAACTCTTCTTCCAGTCGGTTTCTGATAAGAGAGGCTTCTTGTAAAGAGCTATCCGGGAAGATTAGCAAAAACTCATCTCCTCCCATTCGGCAGATTATATCAACTTCCCTTAAGGTAGATTTAAATAATCCAACAGCTTCTTTTAAAACTCTGTCACCTTCGTCATGTCCAAAAGTATCATTGATGGTCTTAAATTTATCAATATCCAGAAAAGCCAATAATATGTGAGATTGACTGCGTCGGGATAATTTCATCTGTCTATCCAGTAATTCCAGACAATATCTGCGGTTGTAACAGCCGGTCAGTGAATCAGTCCGGGTAAGTTTCTCCAGTTGTTTCTCAATTTTCTTTCTTTCGGTAATATCATAATAGGTTCCGATGACTCCCTTTTGTTTACCTTTAATTATTACCGGGGAACTACTGATATAAACCGGGAATAAAGTACCGTCTTTCTTTTTCCTAATGGTTTCAACCCCAAAGTACTCTTTGTTTAATCCTTTTTTGGTTAATTCTTGGGCTTCATTAATCTTTTCAGGGGGCTGGATTAGGCCGGCATCGATATTTTTTCCTTTTATCTCCTCAAGGGTATAGCCGAAACGCTCAGTAAACCGGGTGTTGATATTGAGGATATTGCCTTTTTGATCGGTATAAAGGGTAGCTTCCGGATTGCTTTGAAAAAGACTGACAAATTCCTGCTGGCTTCGGTATAAGGCTTCCTCTAATTTTTTACGTTCGGTAATATCCCGACAGCTGCCGTAAATAAATCCGTTGGGCAAAAGTAATGCATGGAGATCTGCTAAGAAAAACGAACCATCTTTTCTTACAAGATGAAGTTCCTCAAATATCTTCTCCTTTTTTAGAATACGTTGGAATTTTTTGTTATCTTCCTCAATCTGTCCCGGCTGGGAAATATCTTTAATGTTCATGTGAGTCATCTCATTCAAAGAATAGCCTAACATTTCTGTAGCAGCCGGGTTTACATATACATAATTGCCCTGTTGGTCGCTAATAAAAATGGCATCGGCCGAGCCTTCGGTAATGGTCTTAAACTTTTGTTCGCTTTCCTTAAGATTTTTATAAAGACTGGCAAATTTTTGCTGGCTTTTTTTCAATGCGTCCTCTACTTTTTTACGTTCGGTAATATCCTTGATGATACAGACAATGCCGGCTATAAATCCTTTCTTGATGATGACAGAGCTGGAAAAAAGGACCGGAATATCCTCTCCTGTTTCTGTTTTAAGAGTAAGCTCCCAGTTTCTGGTATTGTCTTTGTTGAGAGATTTAGCCAGCAGGGTATGGTAGAAGTCTTTCCCCGGGAAAAATAAATCAACCGGCCTCCCATTAAGCTCATCTTTCCGATATCCGGATAAGCCCTGAGCAGCTCTATTGACGGCAACTATCTTTCCTTCTTCATCCAATAGAATCAGAGAATCAGCCATGGTAGATATGATGTTTTCAGCGGCAGCAAAGAGGGTAAGAGCCATGAATCTGTATTTAACTATGGCAAAGACTATTCCTCCTGCCCAGATGAGGATAATTAAAACTGGTAAGGAAGGTATTGTCTTAAGAATGGTAATTACCGGAGATATAACATCTGTTAAAGTGCCAAGAATAAGGGAAACCAGCGAAGTAATAAAAATAATTCTTGCCTGTTTTTTCTTAAGTGGTTCTTCGGACTTTCTTCCGAAATTGAAAATCAGATAAAGTCCTGTCACTGTAAAAGAAAGATAATAGAAATAAAAAAGATAAACCCAGATTGATTCTGACCAAGCATTATTCCATCCCCAGGAATATTTAATATAATCTGCTGTCAAAAAACCGGTCCACTGTTTATAGATTAACAGTAAAGGCAGAACAAAGATGAGGGGATAAACAATTCTTGTTTTTAATATCTCTTTTTTTTCTGTGAAAACAAGAGCAAACCATAAAAAGAAGCTGGCAAAACCAATCCATCCTACAGAAGCAATATTATTAAGTAATATAACCGTATCTTTTGAGGTACTTGGAATATGTATAAAAATATACCCAAAACTCCATAGGGCTAAACAGGCAAGAAACCCAGCGCAAATCCTGTTAAGCAAGGATTTGCGGTCTTTCCATAAGATAAAAATGAGAAGAGAACAATAAACCAGAAATGCAAAAAAATGCAGAAACGGCAAAATATTCATCTTTTATTCGAAGATTCGAACTTAAACCTCTTTTCTTGAAATAATTTTGTACAGACATCCACTATTTTTTTTTCAAGTGGCTGTTGTGCTTTGGGAATCTCAGAGGTAGGTAAAATATTCAATTGAAAGAAGTTTTTACCAACCAGCTCATTTTTGTGATACCCGGTAATTTTCTCGGCAGCTTTATTGCTATCAATAAAAGTGCCTTCCAGATCAGAGATATAATAAGAGTCGGGCGCATATTCGAATAAGGATTTATAAAATTCTCTTGAATCTAGAAATTTTACTCTCCATTCCATCAAATTCCCATTCTCTAATCGACTTCATCGTCTATCTTATGTATAAAATAAAGGAAAAGTCAACAAGAAACCCACGAAAAAGAGAAAACACCAGAAAATCAGCCTAATAATGCTACGCAAAGAACAGAGATCCCCCCTTGCCCCTGAACTAAAGGATTAGAGTTTTATATATATTCTGATGGTTCCTCAGCCGCTATAGAGAGCTGAGCTTGAGGAGGCGGGGGCCGGACGGCCTTAAAGGTTAGATTGAGATGTTTGATGATCTTGTCTATGACCTTGTGATCTTCAATAAAGGAAATAATTCGCATAGTTCCCCCGCATTTGGGACAGATGACTGGATCACCGCAATGATGCCCGGAGTGATATCTTTTTCTGTAGTTGCCTTTAAATATTTCATAAGCTCTTCTTTGTCGCAGACACAGAGAGCAGAAAGAAGCGAACGGTTGAATTTGAAAAATATCCGCAGCATCTTGGGTATGGTAAAGACAACCCGTCTGTGAGGGGCGTCCAGGATGAGTTTCTCCCGCATCCACTCACCCCATTCTTCGCGGTGCTTGGCATTCAAAAAAAGCAGCCAAGCAGATGAGCCAGGTAGCGGAAGAAGCATCAGGGGAGCAGACTAAGGAGATTAAAGAGAAGTATGCGGAATACTCCTTCACACAAAAAGATTTCGTGCTTTTTGCCAAATACAAGGAAAATTACAGTATGTATGCGCTCGGAGCCATGTATTTAGCGGAGGTCCAACTCGAGTAAGAATACAGTCTTCCTGTCTTTTTCCAACTACTCATACTTTAACGTTGTTGCAGGATTTGCGCGGGCTGCTTTGAGCGATTGAAATCCAACAGTAAAAAAAGCTATTATCAGTGTCAGTAAACCTGATAAAACGAATATAAAAGCGCTGATATCAATTCTATAGGCAAAACTATGGAGCCACCTGTTCATTGCAAAAAAGGCTATAGGCCAGGCGATAATATTTGCGAGCGCAACCCACTTAATCATTTCTTTCGACATAAGGAAAACGACGCCTGAAACCGACGCACCCAGCACTTTACGAATTCCGATCTCCTTTGTTCGCTGCTCAGCGGTGAAAGCAGAAAGCCCTAACAGGCCCAGGCAGGCAATAAATATCGCTATGAGAGTAAAATAAATAAACAATTCTCCGATGCGCTGTTCTGTCCTGTAAAAATTATCAAATGTCTGGTCAAGAAAGAAATAACTGAAAGGCCTGGAGGGTTCAATTTTTTTCCATTCTTCTTCGATTTTCTGTAATGTTTCCGGAATTTTCCCGGGAAGAATCCTTGCATTAATATACCCTACTTGTCCGGTAAGCTTAATCACTAAAGGATTTATTTGTGTATGCATTGAGGCAAAATGAAAATCTTTTACCACACCAATGACATGATGCTGTTTCTGAACCGGCTGACCATCTACAATATCTATCTGGTTCATAATTTTACCAATGGGATCATCCCAATTTAAGTGTTCCATCAGGGTTTCGTTTATAAGTACTGCTGAGGCGTCACCGGAGTGTTTCTCAGAAAATCCTCTACCCATAACAACTTTTATACCTATTGTTTCCAGATAATCGTGATCAACCTGCACAAATGGCATTAGCTGTTTTTCATCTTCTGAATGCCCTTCAAAAGTGAAATTGGCTGAATTATGTCCGCCTCCCGGATATAATGAGGATGCTGAGACTTTTACAATGTCCGGTATTTTTTCCAATTCCGTTTTAAAAACATCATGACTCTGTCTGATAGTCTGACCTCTCAGCGGTACAATTACGAGGCGTTCTTTTTCAAAACCCAACTCTTTATTTTCAACAAAATGAAGCTGTTTATAAATGATTACGGTACCGCAGATAAGAAGCACAGTAATGATAAACTGGAAATTCACCAGTATATTTCTAAAAAATTTACTTCCTTTTCCGGTTTTAAATAAACCTTTTAATGTATTTACTGGCTGAAATGAAGAAAGAAAAAATGCCGGGTAACTTCCGCTGATAAACCCTGCTGCCATCGTTAAGCTTAAAGCACCAAGACATATATACACATTTTGTATAAAATTAAATTCCAGATCAGCTGCAATGAGGCGGTTAAAAACAGGCAGCAAAGTCACAACCAAAATGATTGCTATGAGCAAACTCAGGAAACTGAGAAAAATTGATTCACCGAGAAATTGATAACGCAGACTCTTTTTCTCAGCTCCCAATACTTTCCGCAATCCCACTTCCTTAGCCCGGTTAACAGACCGGGCGGTACTGAGATTCATAAAATTTATACATGCAATCAATATTATTAAAACGGCAATTGCAGAAAAAATGTATATATACGCAAGATTTCCGTTAACATAATCACCAATCAGATTAGAGAAAAGATAAATACTCGTTACCGGCTGAAGATAGATTTCTGAGGTAAAACCCGTTTTTTCCGCATTTTCGTCGGTATTTGCTTTGAGAAGGGCAGGAAATTTGGACTCAAGGCTTTCCGGTTCAGTACCTTCCGCAAGCTCAATGTACGTCCTGTAATTATATCCCATCCATTTACTTAACCTTGCCGCCTGAGATGGAATTTGATAGAGTGTTGAAAAAGAGGAAAGTATATTAATATTGAAATGAGTGTTGGCAGGCAGTCTTTTTACAATACCCGTTACCATATAGTTATCTTTGTTATTCCATCTCAGTATCTTCCCTATGGGATCCTCAGAGCCAAAATATCTTTCCGCCGTTTCTTCGGTCAGCACAACAGAAAAGGGAGCCTCGAAAACAGTTTTGGAATCTCCCCGGATAAATTTTACTGAAAACATATCAAAAAACCCGGGGTCAACATAATAAACATCCTCCTCATAAAAAAGCCTGTCTTTATACGAAATAAAAGGATACGATGCAAATGTTATCCTTGCAGTATTTACAACTTCGGGATAATCATGACTCAGCTTCGGAGCCAGAGGGGCTACGGTCCTTCCCAATTCATATCTTTTGTCCTGTATGCTTAAGTTTGTACAAACACGATATTTGTTCCTGACATTCTCAATATGTTTATCATATGACAGCTCATTCATTACGTAGATCATTATCAGCATACTGACCGCAAGTCCGATTGCGAGCCCCGATATATTGATAACTGAAAAAGCTTTGTGTCTTTTGATGTTTCTAATCGCCACTTTCAGATAATTATGGATCATGATCAGATTCCAATGAATTTTGTTTTGTATAAAGCTTGGTATGGACTTGATGATCTGTTTCCAGTACCAGAGATGTGCTCTGAAAGAACCTGAAGATTGATAAACCTCATAATATTCCTCGCGAAAATCACCTACGGAAGTGTACTCTCCTTTATCAGGATAGATGCGGCGCAGTATCCATTCCGCCACTTTCGGAGGATGGTTTGTTTTTCTCATTATCTCTGGATAATAGAGAAAATAAATTGATTTGTCAAGAAAAATTTTCTCCGGATAGCAAACAAAATCAATTTTCACTCATAACGGAGAGAGCGGACCGGATCAGCCAGAGCCGCCTTGATGGCTTGAAAGCCAACCGTTATCAAGGCTATGGCCAGAGACAGCAGGGCCGCCAGGATAAACCATCCGATCTGTGAAAACATCCCGATGCGGTAAGCAAATCCCCGGAGCCACCGGTCCATGGCCAAAAAAGCCACAGGCCATGCCAGTAGATTGGCTGCCAGCACCCAGAAGACAAACTCTCTGGAAAGAAGGGCAACCAAGGTTGAGGTGGAAGCGCCCAGCACTTTCCGTATGCCGATCTCTTTGGTCCTTTTCTCTGCCGCATAAGCCGCCAGCCCGAAAAGCCCCAGGCAAGCGATAAAAACAGCCAATCCGCTCAAATATCCGAACAGCTCCCTCTGTCTCTCCTCCGATTGGTAGCGCCTCTCAAGCATGCTGTCCAGAAAAAAATGCTCGATGGGAAGCTCCGGGTAAAGGCTCTTCCAGGTCTTCTCAATAAAAGCCAGGGTTCCGGGAAT
>CAZSZS010000188.1:0-2282 GCA_964611275.1 uncultured Eubacteriales bacterium | reverse complement strand
CTCTATGGTTTTATAGATTTCTAAGAAACCATATGAGAATGTTTCGTTTCTTTACGTTTGTCTTATTATTTATTATCGGCAGCTTTTACCCTTCGGGCGAGCCGACCTCACAGCATCTGCATTGTTACGAGGCATTCGCGGTGAAAGATGATGAAATTCAGATATGGCTTGTGCTCACTAAAGATTTTTAACGCCATTCTACGAGCTGTATTCTCGGCTGCTGCGCAACTCCCCCCGTCCGTGGGTCAGACATGCTCACAGCTCGGCTTCGCCGAGTACCCTCAAATACAGCACTCCGAAGGCTAAATCTTTAATGTCGCTTCAGCCACACCTGAATTTCACTCAGGGGAGACCCAGAACGGCATAAGCGCCCATATCACTTCATTTCTCAGCATCTGAAATGTCGAGAGCACTTTCTGGGCTTTTTTATCAAACACCAGATTTTCAGCTCGGGCGCTGGTCGAAAGCCTCCCGAACAAAGCATCAAAGAGGGAGATCTTTTTTGGAAGAACAACGAACATGACTTCTTCATCAGAAGGAATGCCTGCCATCTCTTTTGCTGTTTGCACAGCTTTGGATAAATCTCCGATGTCATCTATAAGGCCGAGCTCTTTTGCCTGGCTTCCTGTCCAGACCCTTCCTTTGCCGATCCTATCGATATCTTCTTTTGTCATGTTGCGGTCATTGGCCGCTTTTGTGATGAAGTTGTCATACGTGTCCAGGATCATCTCTTTTAGGAAAGCTCTTTCTTCATCCGTGCTTTTCCTGAATGTGGTCAGAATATCAGATTTGTCACCGTAAGAAACTTTATCTCCCGAGATGCCCAGTTTTTCATAGAGTTTTTCCATATTGAATTTAGCAAAGATGACCCCTATGGAACCGGTTAATGTCTGGGGATGGGCTATGATTTTATGGGCTGCCATTGAAACCTGATACCCTCCGGAGCCGGCCATGTCAGACATAGATACCACAAAAGGTTTATCCTTTTTAGCCAGGGAGACCTCTCTCCATATAGAGTCTGAAGCGACAACGGAACCGCCCGGGCTGTCCACACGGAAGACAATGGCTTTTATGGAGTCATCCTTTCTGGCTCTTCTGATCCATCTTACGACGGTCCGGCTTCCCATGATGGAATAAGATCCTTCTCCTGTAAGTATGGTCCCCATGCCGTAGAGAAGGGCGATTTTTTTCCCTTTATTAAGCCCGAGTGAGGAGGGGGGTGTTTTTAAATACTGGGCATGGCTTATTCTGTTGACCTTTTCTTTTGGCCCTCCTATCATGGCCAGCAGCTCATCCTCATAAAAAATCTCATCTACAAGCCCTGCTTCCTTGGCTTTATCTCCCTGAAAAAAAGCATGGTCAATGAGTTTTTCAAAGTCCTGTTTCGTTATTCCTCTTGCTTTTGAAGCGGTTTCCACATACAGAGAAAAAATCTCACTGTAAATGGATTCCATCATCTCTCTGTGGGCCGGCGTGAAATGGTCTTTGGTGAACATATTATAAGCGGTCTTGTATTCTTCAACCCGTTCCACTTCTGCTTCCACACCTATTTTATCCAGCATTTTTTTCACGAACGGCACATACCCGCCTATTCCATTGATAATGAGTATCCCTTCCGGATGAAGAATGATTTTGTCGCAGGCCGTGGCAAGGTAGTATTCCTTGTCCAGTTCATAGGATTCTTCAATATAAGCGTATGCTTTTTTTCCGGATTTTTTAAAATCCAGCACCAGGTCTCTTATTTCGTTGACTTTAGCCCAGTCACTCTCAATATATCCCAGCCTTAACAGGATGCTGTCTATTTTCGTGTCGACTTTAGCTTTGCGCATATTCGTCCAGATGTCATACATTGAGAGCGGAGGCTGCGGCATGAAAAGGGCAGTGAAAAAATCCGGATAAGATTTTTCGGTCAGCTGCCCTGAGAGGTTGATCTCGAGACAGGAGCCGGGTTTTACGGATGGGACGGCTGCAAATTCATAATAGAGGAAAGAAACGAACGTAGCTGCGAGGAGAATGAAAAATATAAGAAAAATGATGATGACATACTTGCCTTTTTTCATTGCGCGCACTCCATGTTAGGATTTTCTCTAATATAACAGAAAAGACAGTCAAATGTGAAATGGAAAAGGTGTAATTCAGGTGTAGATTGTGCTCCCTTCAGATTTAACGCCATTCTTCGCACTGTGTTCTCGGCTGCTGCGCAACTCCCCCTGTCCGTGAGTGATCCTGGCCATTCATAAAATATAGCTGCGTTTCCATCCGCCTTTCCCATGATCGACTCT
>CAZSZS010000187.1:0-14737 GCA_964611275.1 uncultured Eubacteriales bacterium | reverse complement strand
CTCAAGAATCTTACGCCGCCAACTGCATCTCTGTAAACGGCTCTGTTCTGATGCCTGCCGGCTTCCCTGATACATACAAGAAAATTAAATCTGAGGGATTCAATATAAGGGCGCTTAACACGTCAGAATTTGAAAAGATGGACGGGGGAGTGAGCTGTCTTTCTATCCGGTTCTAAGACTTTTCCGGCTGATCCCATGATTTGATTTTTATTTTAAGTATCATCTTGATTGGTATCTTTTGATAATGACCGGATCTCGTCAAAAAAAGGTGTTTTTCGCTGCTCAACACAAGCTGCTGCATATAAAAACATGGCTGCCGACCAGCTCTGCCAGTCCTGACCCTGGGGAGTTCCATCTTGGGCTCTGTGCCACTCATTGAAACCGAACTCGACATCCGCGGCTCTTGCATGTTCGACCAATCGGGCAAGGGCAACCAGTTTTTTTCCCGCCAGGTTGAACCTTCCCGCTGCTGTCAGCGCTGCGATATAAAATCCGCAAACAAAAGGCCAGACACCCCCATTGTGATACTCACCTGGCTGGTTGTAGACTTGATATCTCTCCCTCCAGTCATCATCTCCCGGTCTGCAAAAAGGAAAATAATTCGGCGGTAATCCAACAGCTAGATCTCCGTTTTCACGTAAAGCCTGCGATTCATGCTCCACCCAATGAACGATCTCTTCAGCCCTTGATACCGGCGCTATTCCAGAAATAATCGCCAGACTGTTTCCGAGCAGATCAAAACGCTCACTCTGATAGACCTTGTATGACCACATGGCATAATATGGCTTGTGCTTGAGCACCAGTCCTTCGTGAATATGGCGGTTCTGCTTTTCGGCCTTGACTGTAAATCTCCCCATAAGCTCTCTGATGTTTTCAGCCGGCTCATTTTCCCCCATTAAGGTCAAATACATATATGTGATACAGTTAACATAAAGTCCATACCCTAAAACCCACATCTCATCTCTCCAGTCACTGGTTGGGAGCTGACCGACAAGGAATCTATCCGATGGACTCCGGTATTTCATCCAGGTCATGGATCTGCTGACCGCATCAGTCAGAAAATCATTGTCTCCTGTGACTTTTCGGTATAAAGCGGTCGCCATTAAGAACAGGGGAGTAGTATCACTGGCTCCTCTGTCCTGGCTGTCATGAACAAGAGAGGGTATATGCACACGGGGGCTTTGATTATTGGCACAGGTTTCAAGCACCTTTTGAAATGACTTGAGAAGTTTTTTGTTATGTAAGGCCAGAATCCCAAGAGAGCAAATCATCAAGTCACGAGTATAAGGTTCGGGATATCCCCAGCCCGCAGTCCGCGGCAACCCCCGGTAAGGACCGTGTGCGTTGTGCAGCAGTACTTCAAGAGCAGCCTCCTTAGCCCTGGATATAAGTTTTTTTTCAGA
The DNA here is from genome assembly GCA_964611275.1 of uncultured Eubacteriales bacterium. GTDB lineage: Bacteria > Acidobacteriota > Aminicenantia > Aminicenantales > Aminicenantaceae > WJMT01. Next base: position 13,334 of record CAZSZS010000187.1, on the reverse strand, counting down.
TTTTTCCATCGTTATTTAATGCCCAACCTTTCTGAGATGATTTCCACAAATCTTTGTGCCACTATCCTGTAATCAAATTTTTCCTCAACTCTCTTTCTCCCCGCCTTACCCATTTTTTCCCTTAATCCTTCATCTGTCATCAGGTCCAAAAGGTAACCGGCTATATCGTGCACACTTGCCCTATAGTCAACGACTCTGGGTTTTTTGAACACATATTTGTGCTGTGGTTCATAACCGGACTCATCCCCGACGGTTGTCTCTCTTAAAACAATCTCCTGGGCTACATTAGCGAGAAAAGCGGTCTCTCGGTGTATCATGGTATCAAGCATGCCCATCGCTTTTACTCCGATAACCGGTATCCCGCAGGAGTTAGCTTCAACCTGAATCATCCCGAAACCTTCCAGCCTTGAGGGAGCTGCGTAAATATCACAGGCAGCAATAAGGTAAGGCATGAAATTTCTTGATATGACATTCGTTGTATAAACAACATTCTGATCAATACCAAGTTGAGTCGCTAACTGAAGGTCTATAAGATTTTGGGCCTCTGTTCTTGGTTGTAGCCAGACCTTACACACGTACTTCCAATCAGGCGCCTTTTTATCGTTGATGGCAAGGGCCTGCATTACCTCCTGCGCCCCTTTGCTAAAATCTGATCGGTGTCCCACAGATGACCTGCTGCATCCGCTATCTATTCATGTCTGATATGGCGCGAATATTCTCCCTTTAAGCTGTGTGTGATAATAATACCGTAAACATTTGAAGGAATTAGATCCATAATGGATTTCTGGATATCTTCCTTTTTAAGGGGGGTGAGTTCTCTGCTGTCATCAAGGTCACCCATGATGCCTCTAGCCCTAAGTTCATTCATGGCCTTATGGAATTTGGGTGCCCGGTCCGGATCAGACCCCCGAGTCAGCGCAAGGACCATCCACTCAGCGTCCGGATGCGATAGGATAAGCCCGCCGGCCCAAAGCGTTTCATCATCAGGATGGGCAACAACAACGAGGCATTTATCCCCATAGCTGATTTTCCCTGTCTTTCTTTGTTCTCACATTGAATAGAGAAATTTCCTCCATAAGAATTAAGATTCTCTCTGGATCTAATCAATTTTCCCCATTAAATTTTATTATTGATAATGATACACGGAAACAATTTATTCAGTCAATAAGAAGCCCAAGTTAGTTGCGTATTCAAAGGAGTGAGGCTACCAGAGCAAGCTGCCTGTTTTTCAGATCAATATATGTGTCCGTGAAAAAACAAAAATTGAATGACTAAATGAGATTTTTTACTGTTCTTTCCACTACCATTCTGTGCGCTGTTCTCAGATTATACTATAAGAAAAAAAACCTCAGTAAATGAAAATTACCGGAGAGAATTGTCACTTTAGTATTCTTTTTTTCCCGCTATAGTGTATAATTCACATTTTAATCTAAAAACTCTCATCAAAATAAAAGGTTATTTTAGAGGAGGACATAATGATAAATAAAATCACAAGAGTCTTGATAACCTTCATATTATTAATCCCTTGCTTCTTGCTTGGCCAAACAGAGGATACTGTTTCTCTATCCCTTAAAGAATGCATCCTCAAAACAGTCCAAAACAATCTGGGACTTGCTGTGCAAAGGATCACTCCGAAAATCGCCGATGCCTCTGTCAGATACGCAAATGAAAAATTTATTCCGACTCTCACCATGAATTACGGTAAACAGGATTCCAATTCAGCCTCTTACTCATTCCTGGATGCATCGGAAACCGTCTCCACACTTTCCAATGATTATTCAACTCAAATCACCCAAATCGTGCCTACTGGCGGGACTTTATCGCTCAGTCTCAACGGATATATGTCTGATACCAGCCGGAGATTCCAGACTATCAATCCCCGTTATGGAAGCACCCTTCGATTCTCTTTCAGTCAACCCCTGCTAAAGGATTTTGGCTTTCAAATAAGCCGCAGAGATGTCATCACCGCAAAGAACAACAGTTACATATCCGAAGAGAACTTCCGGCAGGCCCTGGAAGAAACCATCTACCAAGCCATAGATGCCTATTGGAATCTTTTTTACAGTATAGAAAATCTCAAAGTGCGCCAGCAGTCGTTGAAGCTGGCCAGGGAACTTTTAGAAAAAAATAAAGCTGAAATAGACGCCGGCACTCTTCCTCCGATTGAAATCCTAACAGCTCAGTCAGATGTGGCCACCAGAGAGGCAGATATTCTGGAGGCAGAGGCCATGGTCAAAAATAATGAAGACCTTCTAAAAACCATTATCAACCTGGAAAAGGAGATCCCGAACTCTGCTCTGGTTAATATCGTCCCAACAGACACACCTTCTGTTATAGAAGAAGACCACAGCCTCGAACAAGCATTAAGCCTTGCAATGGAAAACAGGCCGGAACTTCAATCCACCCGAATAGAGCTGCAGAACATGCAGTTCGAGCTCCGTTATGCCAGGAACCAGCTCAATCCCGACCTCCGCCTTGAAGCCTCTTACTGGAGCCCCGGCGTTTCCGGAAACCAAATACTGTATGAAAACGACAATGCTCTAACCGGCAAAATCATCGGGTCTATCCCAGGAGGAGGCGTGGACGCTCTCAGGGACTCCTTTCATTTCAGATACAAAAACTGGTCCGTGGCGTTGTCTCTTTCTTACCCTTTAAGCAATATTTTCTCCCGCAGTATGGTAGCCCAGGCAAAACTCAATAAAGAGCAAACCGACTTGAAACTCAAAGAACAGGAACAACAGGTATTCCTCGAAGTCAAAACAGCTGTTCGAGCCGTCCAGACCAATTACCAGCGGGTTCAGGCCTATAAAGCAGCCCGTGAACTGGCTCAAAGAAAACTTGAGGCCGAAGAGGAAAAATTTAAAGTCGGACTGAGCACTAATTATTTCATCCTTGAATATCAAAGGGACCTGGCTGACGCACAGATCATGGAGTTAGGGGCGATTGTTGACTACAACACATCGCTGGCTGACCTCCATAGAGTGCAGGGAACAGGAATCGAGGCCCAGGACTTGGAAATCGAATACCAATAAAAAAATAATTAAAAGGAAAGAAAACGAGAATAATTTTCGTCTAAATGTATAAGTTTCTATTCCAAAGGAAAAAATTATGACTAAAGAAACAAAAAAGAAGAGTGTAAAAAAAAGAAATTTGATCATCGCAGCTATATGCCTTCCCATCGTGATCTTTATAGGCTGGAAAATATATCAAAAAGCTTACGGTGGAAGTGCCGGTGGAAACTGGGGGGCAACTTCAGTAGCGGTTGAAATCGCCCCAATAACAAAAGGCTCTATCATAGATATGGGAACATTTTCAGGCAGCCTGATTCCCAAAACCCAATTCACTGTTGTGCCTAAGATTTCCGGAAAACTCGAACAGCTCCTTGTTGATATAGGCGACTCAGTCGAAAATAACCAATTGGTGGCGGTACTCGAAGATGAAGAGTACCAGCAGGAAGTCATACAAGCTGAAGCAGACCTTCGAGTCACAAGAGCCAACCTCGAAGAGGCCAAGAGCTCTCTGGAAATTGCCAAAAGAGACCTGGAGAGGGCTGTCACTCTCCATGAAAAAGGCATTCAGTCTGATTCGCAGCTTGATGCGGCTAAAGCCCAGTATGCAGCGCAGGAAGCCAGGTACAAAGTGGCTTTAGCTCAACTGGAAAATCGAGAGGCAGCCTTAATAACAGCTAAAGTGCGCCTTTCTTACACCCGTATTAAAGCAACCTGGGAAAAAGGAAGCGGCGCCCGCTATGTGGGAGAAAGGTTTGTCCAGGAAGGAGCCATGCTGTCTCCCAGTACACCCATCCTGTCCATCATAGACCTGCAGCCGGTCACTGCTGTCATCCATGCGACAGATAAAGAGTACTTCCGTCTCGCTTTAGATCAAAATGTCACCATTTCCAGCACTGCTTTTCCCAGCAAGTCCTTTATGGGCCGGGTGGTAAGAATAGCCCCGCTGCTGCAAGAAACCTCTCGCCAAGCGCGGGTTGAAATTGAAATCCAAAACCCGGAATTTCTTCTCAAACCCGGGATGTTCATCAATGCCCGGATAGAATTTGACAGACACGAAGATACCACCATCATTCCCAACAGCTCTCTGGTCAACAGAAACTCTCAGCAAGGTGTTTTTTTAGCGGACATGGAGAACAAGAAAGCCAAGTTCGTTCCTGTTAAGGTGGGTATTGTGGCGGGGGAAAAAGCAGAGATACTTGAACCCTCTCAACTATCCGGATTTGTGGTCGTGCTGGGACATCATCTTCTGGAAGATGGAGCCGGAATCATCCTTCCCGAGGAAAACACGGCTTCAGCGCAACTCAATCTAGAATCTCCATATGAATCAGCCCGGCCTAAACAAGATTCTTTAGGAGGCCAACTGTGAAGCTATCCGATTTCTCAATCAAGCGTCCTGTATTTTCGGTTATGCTGACTCTGGCAATCGTAGCCATCGGCCTCGTAGCCCTTAGCCGGCTTCCCATCGACCTTATGCCGGAAATAACCTACCCCACCCTCAACGTATCCACCTCTTATCAAAACACGGGTCCAGAGGAGATGGAACAGCTGGTCACGCGGCCTATAGAAGAGGCTATGAGCGCTGTTCCAGGAGTGGAAGAAGTGTATTCCATTTCCTCTGAGGGAAGCAGCACGGTGAGGGTCATGTTCGATTGGGGCGTTGACCTGGATGCGGCTTCGGATGATATCCGGGAAAGGCTTGACCGGGTAGTCCCTCGGCTTCCCGAGGAAGTTGACAGACCCATGCTCCGAAAATTCGATCCTGCCCAGTTCCCCATACTGATACTCGGCGTTTTGAGTAATCTGGATCCCGTGCAGACCCGGCGCATCATTGACGAACAGATCTCCTACCGCATCGAACGAATTCCCGGTGTCGCCTCCGTTGATGTATGGGGCGGAATCCAGCGGGAAATACAGATCAATTTATACCCGGACAGAATCAAAGCCTTAGGACTTCCCCTTAATCAGGTTATCAATACCATTCGCCAGGAAAACATCGACACACCAGCAGGGATCATAGAAAAAGGCAATTATGAAGTCCAGGTCAGGATCCCCGGCGTTTACACCAACCTTGACGAAATCAGAAACACGGTCGTGGCTTTCCGCAACAACGTTCCCATTCTGCTCAAAGAGATCGCGAGCATTGATGACACCCACCAAAGAATAACGCGCATCGTACGCGTTAACGGAATCCCCGGGACCCGGATCGCCATCAACAAACAATCCGGAAAAAATACTGTGGCTGTGGCTCAAGGAGTGTTGAAAGAGGTTGAAAGAATAGGGCGGGATATCCCGCAAATCCAGATGATATCGGTCACTGACAGCTCCCAGTACATAAAAAATGCCATCAGAAATGTAAGCTCTGCCGCTATCTACGGAGGAATTCTGGCTGTCTTCGTTCTTCTTTTCTTTCTGACAAACATAAGAAGCACACTGGTCATCGCAACAGCCATCCCTATCTCTATCATTGCCACTTTTTCCCTGATTTATTTCGGAGGCTTCACCTTAAACATCATGACTCTGGGAGGATTGGCCCTCGGAATCGGGATGCTCGTGGACAATGCCATTGTAGTTCTTGAAAATATCTTCCGGCTGCAGGAGTCCGGCATGCCGCGTTTCAAAGCAGCGTCTGTGGGAACTCAGGAAGTCTCCTCAGCCATTGTTGCCAGTACATTAACCACGTTGGCCGTTTTCCTGCCCATGGTTTTCATACGCGGGATGGCAGGAATCATGTTCAAGCAGCTGGCATATGTGGTGAGCTTTGCCTTGATTTGTTCCCTGTTCGTAGCCCTGACCTTAGTGCCCATGCTGAGCAGCCGTATCTTAAAGCCCTCTGACCTTAAAAATCCAAATTCAAACCGGGGATTGAGAAAACTAGCCGGTGCCATACGTAACTTTTTCTCTCAGCTGGAGGACAGCTATAAAAAACTTCTTCATTATTCTCTTGACCACCGGGTGCTTATTTTAAGTATTGCCGGCGCTCTTCTGCTTGGGAGCATTGCTCTCATCAGTCTCGTGGGAAGCGAATTCATGCCTTCGACCGACGAAGGAGAAGTTCGTGTCAGCGTGGAAATGGAAGTCGGAACAAAACTAGATCTCATGGATGAAAAGATCAAAATTGTCACAGATATAATCCGTGCAGAAGTTCCGGAGGTCGAGGACCTCGAAGAAAGTTTCGGTGGAGGAGGCTGGCGCAGAGGGGCGAACAGCGGGAGCGTCACCATTAATCTCAATCCCGATCGCTCCCGGTCAAGCCAGGAAATCGCCAATGCCCTCCGCCCGGCACTGGAAAATATTCCCGGAGTCATTATCCGGACGCGCGCCAGTGGAGGCATGTTCTTTTTTAGAGGAAGCGGATCTTCGGAGAGAGTCCAGATCGAGATCCGAGGTTATAACTTAGAAACAAGTGAAGAACTGGCGCAGCAGGTCAAATCCGTGATGGAAAACGTGGAAGGGATCACAGACGTGAGGCTGAGCCGGGATGTTGGAAATCCTGAGGAACTCTTTCACATCGACCGGCAGGCAGCCGCAGACATGAAACTTACCGTAAGCCAGATCGGGAGTACACTTCAAACCGTTCTGTCAGGAAGCCAGGCCAGCATGTACAGGGAAGGGGGATATGAGTACCGGATTTTGGTCAAAGTCAAAGATTCGGAATACATGGATATCGAGGATATCCTAGACTTGACCCTGACCAACTCAGATGGAGAGCAGGTCAGCCTCCGCAATGTTGTGGATGTCCGTTCGCGCAGAGGTCCTGTTCGCATAGAGCGAAGAGACAGGGAGCGGATCGTTAATATCACAGCTGATTATGCGGGAAAAGACCTGGGTACTATCCAGAACGATATTCGCAGAGGACTGCGCTCTGTACCGGTTCCCAGAGACTTTTCCATTGCGTTCACCGGAGACTTTGAAGAGCAGCAAAAAGCCTTCCGGGAACTGCTGACCAGCATTATCCTAGCTATCCTTCTTGTCTACATGATTATGGCCATGTTGTACGAGTCCATCCGCGATCCGTTCATTGTCATGTTTTCGGTCCCTATGGCTGTCATAGGCGTCGTTCTGATGCTCTTTCTTACCAACACCACTTTCAACATGCAGTCCTACATCGGCTGTATCATGCTGGGAGGCATCGTGGTCAACAACGCCATTCTTCTTGTTGACTATACAAACCTCCTCCGAAAACGCGATAAGATGAAGATGAGAGAGGCTATTGAGGAAGCCGGGAGAAGACGGCTGCGGCCCATTTTAATGACAGCTATGACCACTATCATGGCCATGATACCTCTGGCTATGGGACTCAGGGAGGGAAGTGAAGCCCAGGCCCCCATGGCCCGTGCTGTTATCGGAGGCCTGCTCAGCTCCACATTCATCACTCTATTGATTGTTCCTGTTGTTTATTCCTTTTTCGAGGGGCGCAAAAACAAAAAAAACAAGAAGCTAGAAGAAGAACTCGCTGAACTGTAAAACTACAGCTTGAATCTGTAGTTCACTTTTATCAGAAATATATTATCTCCCGGAGCAGAGAAGAGAGCCTGTATATCTCTTGAAAAGTCAAACTGACCCGGGTAGGTATAATCAGCCCTGTTCTGGGTCCAGACAGCATAAAAGGTAGATCCCGGACTGTATTCCCATCGGAGGACCACAGTGCCCCGCATTGATTTCAAATTAAAATCAGGATCTCTTATGGAGAAAGGCTCAGCAGGGCCGGGGCCATCCGGATCAAACGTATACACCCCTTCGTTCAGAGAAATCGTTGAGTCCCCTTCTCCGTAGACATCAAAAGCAAACGTTCTCGGTGCTTTCCATTCCTTGAATCTAAAGTAATCTCCCACTCCGATATAAGGCTGGAGGTATGCCTGAAGACTGAGCTTGGGTGTAAAGGTCCAGTTCACTCTTATTTCAATGGGGATGGTCTCCACGATGATATCAGACATCACATACCGGACACCATACGTTTCTGTTTTTAACGCATCTTCAATGCTTGTGACCCACTGTCCGGCTGAATGTCTCCACATATAGCCCGGCCTTAAGGATACGCTCAAATTGCTTCTCGGCTTCCATGTCAAACCAGCATACACAGACCAGTTGTAAGCCCCGTAAGGATGCGTCCTGTAAAAAAATGACAGAGAGCCTATGACCTTTTTTCTGTTATCACTGCTTAGGCTTAAGCTCCGCGTGAAGCCCCAGGGATACTCTGCTACGGGTCCTCCCCTCGTTAAATAGTGATTGTATCTTGTCGGATCATATGACATGGAAAAGACAGCGGTCCAGTAATTCAGAAACTGTCCGAATGCATTAAATATGTAATTTTCATTGATTCTGTTCCCTCCAAAGTCATAACCTCGGCACGCTGCCAGAGTGAGCTTCCAGCTCCTGAAAAGAGTGCCCGGATGGAACGTCTGGTATCCTGTTTCTATATGGCCGTGGATGACATCTCCCCGGGTATGATACCCCATATCCATTGAATTGAATCCAGGCGACATGACGCCAACGGCTGTATTAAAGACAACGTTTCCTTTCTGTTTGTTTAGAAAGATACGGCCGGCCCACCCGCTCAGAGAAGCGGCATTCTCATCAACACGGACATAATCAACGTCAGGACGCTGAAAATAATGAAGGGAGGAGACCTGAAGCGCCGTAATCGCTTCTTTGGTACCGGATACATGCGTTCCCCCAAACCAGCCGGTCACAACCCAATCCCTATCCTTATCAAGAAAGGTCCATCCGTCCACAGCAAAGCCAAACGCTTCTCCGGGAATCGCGGCAGCCAGTCCGTCTGTTTTAAAATCCCGTATCACTGAAGTGGCAATGAATCCCAGTCCCTGGTTTCCCTGATGGAATTCCTTCTGTGCCCTCAGGACTCCATAATAAGAAAAAGGCTCTATCTCCTGTTTCGTGCTCTCATCACCGACTTTTATGGTGGCCTTTTCTCTGTTTGTAAGGGCATTCAGAAATCCGATGTTCCATCCTCTGCCGATTTTCCCTGTCACTTTTACCGCTGTCAGAATGGTGGTCCAATCTGGGTAATCCACATATCCGTAAGGCTGCATAGAGCCCTGTGGTGAGCGGCCGATCCTCCGGCTGTAAAAAAAATCAGGATTATCCCAGCCGAGGTATCTTTCCGTATTAGCGCCTCCGGTTCCGAACCTGAAAATATCCGCGCCCTCAATAAAAAACGGTCTTTTTTCTTCATAGTAAGTTTCCTGGTCACTGATATTGATCACAGCAGGATCGACCTCTACCTGGCCAAAATCAGGATTCACCGTCATGTTCAAAGTGAGGTTGCTTTTCAAACCGGCCCTTGCATCAAATCCCGCATTGCCTGTCAATTCCTCACCGGTCTGAAAAGGATTCCCTTCTTCCTCAGGACCGAGCAACACCTTTCCCACAGCAAAAGGCATCATCTCAAACAGCCGCGCGGGTTTGATGTTTTCTATTCCTGTTAATACAGCAAAACGGGACACATATCCGCTTTCTTCCTTCGGAATCCACGAAAAGGTGCTTATTTCATTTTTTCTTTTAATGACCCGAATAAAATTAACGCCCCACACATACTTATCTTTCTTCTTAAACCTCAGTTGATTGTAAGGTATCTTTATCTCTACAGACCATCCCTGTTCATCTCTATGCGTGGAACACGACCATACTCCATCCCAGGTATCATCTCTTCCTTCATCATTATAAAGAGTGCCGTCAATAATAGACTCGGATGGATTGACAGCGAATTGAAATCCGCTTCTTTTATCGAAATAAGGGTCGACCGCAAAAATAAACCAGTCACTCTCCAGCTCATCATCTCTTCTTCCCAGTCTTGTGATGATTTTTTCCGGCTCAGAATCATAAAGACGGGCAGCAATGTAAAGATGGCTTGAATCATACCCAACCCATACGACTGTTTTCTCCGTAGCGGGCTCTCCGTCCAGGGGTTCAGATTGGATAAATCCTGTGAATCCCGCGGACTGCCAGGATGCTTCGTCTAAAATCCCATCGACTATGATCCGATCTGTGATCCTTGCGGCCTGAACGTTTCTTTCTTCAAATGGTCGGGATTCAAGCCCGGTGCAGAGCAAAGACAGGGCCCATAGAAATAGGGTGGCGTTTCTTATTTTTAAGACACAATGATTACTGGACTTCAATTTAATACTCAAAATTTTAATTTACTAGAATACTAAGTTTATAAATTTTCTTCAAATAAAATCTTTATGATATAATCAAACACGAGAAAAGGAGGAAAAATGCGCAGCTTATTTGCAAGGTGTATCATCATTGTATTATTCTTTTTAATTCCTTTATCAGGTATTTATGCAGAGCAGCATCCATTTTCTGTACTCGACATGCTCGCCATGAATCAAATATCTGATCCACATGTATCTCCTGACGGACTCAACATTGTGTTTACGGTTCGGACAACCGACCTGGAGGAGAACAGGGGACGCACAGACCTCTGGCTGGTCCACACAAACGGAAAAGACCTCAGGCAGCTCACCGCTCATCCGGCTTCAGATTTCAATCCCCGGTGGTCTCCTTGCGGAAAATATATCTGGTTCCTGTCTACCCGCTCCGGCTCATCACAGGTCTGGTGCATATCCATAGATGGTGGAGAAGCCCGGCAGATCACTCACCAACCCCTTGATATTGGAAATCTCGTCATTTCCAGAGACGGGAAATCCATGGCTTTTACCATGGAGGTCTTCCCTGAATTCACCGATCCTGAGGAGACCAAAGAAAAACTTGACCAGATCGCAGGCCGGAAAAGCAGCGGCCGCATTTATGAAAATATTTTCATCAGACACTGGGATACCTGGGAAGACGGCAGAAGGTCCCACGTTTTTGTTATGCCCGTACAGGGCGGAAAGGCACAGGACCTCATGCCCGGAATGGATGCGGACACACCCTCCCAACCCTTTGGAGGGCCTGAAGAAATCACATTCACACCGGACAGCAAGGGGCTCATCTTTACGGCCCGTGATGTCGGGCATAAAGAGGCCTGGTCCACGGATTTCGACCTCTACCTTGTCCGCTTTGACCAGAGCAGTGAACCTCTCTGTATAACAGAAAAAAACAAAGCATGGGATACCACGCCTGTTTTTTCCCCCGGCGGTCAGGAACTTGCTTATTTGGCTATGGAAAAGCCCGGATACGAATCCGGCCGGTTCCGGATCATCGTTCAAAGCTGGCCACACGGGGAAAAACACACGCTTACCGAAGACTGGGACTTATCACCTTCGTCCATATGCTGGTCCCCTGACGGAAAAAAGATTTACGCCACAGCTCCTTACCTGGGACAGAATTCCCTTTTCCTCATAGATACAGAAACGGAAATGATTGAAACAATCATAAAGGATGGATATGTCCGCTCTCCCGAAGTACGTCCTAATGGAATCATATTCGGTATGGACCATCTGGCCTCTCCTGTTGAGCTCTATTCAGCAGAACCGGATGGAAGCGAAATCGCTCAAATCACGCATATGAACAGAGAAAAAATGGCCCTGGCAAAAACCGGAGAGCACGAACAATTCACATTTAAAGGGTGGAACAGCGAGACTGTCTACGGCATTGTGGTAAAACCCATCGATTTTAATCCCGAAAAAAAGTACCCTGTTGCTTTCCTCATTCACGGCGGGCCCCAGGGTTCCTTTGGAAACCATTTCCATTACCGCTGGAATCCCCAAGTCTATGCGGGAGCCGGATATGCGGCGGTCATGGTTGATTTTCACGGTTCTGTAGGTTACGGACAGGATTTTACTGACTCCATCCGCGGAGATTGGGGCGGAAAACCTTTGGAGGACTTGAAAAAAGGACTTGAATCAGCCCTCAAGCGCTATTCCTGGATGGACGGAAGCAAAGTCGCCGCCTTAGGGGCTTCCTTCGGAGGATTCATGATCAACTGGATCGCCGGGAACTGGCCTGACAGATTCTGCTGCCTCGTCAATCATGACGGTAATCTGGATGAACGATTTGCCTATTACGCTACTGAGGAGCTGTGGTTCCCTGAATGGGACCACATGGGAACACCCTGGACAAATCCGGAAGGTTTTGAAAAACATAATCCGGTCAATTACGTAAAAAATTGGAAAACGCCAATGCTTATCATTCACGGAGCTTATGATTTTAGAGTCGTGGAAACTCAGGGAATGTCCACTTTTAACGCGTTACAGCGCCTTGGAATCCCAAGCAAATTTCTTTATTTCCCTGACGAAAATCATTGGGTTCTCCAACCCCACAACAGCATACTGTGGCATAAGACCGTCATCGGTTGGCTGGATCAATGGTGTAAAGACAGCGAAAAGTGAGTTGAGAAGCCGTATAAGTTAGGACTTATCTGAGTTTGAGGGTTATGCTTCCGATCCCTGCGTCAATGTCGACCCGTATCTCAACATCTGTTTTCCCGTAAGCCTCATTGACAAAATATTTGCCTTTTTTTATAAAGTCCCTTGAACTTATAGACCCAATACCCTTGTCCACTTGAACAATGACACCAGTATCTCTGGGTAAATACACTGTTGTGGAGCCCACCCCACCGTCAATAACCACATCAAGGTCTATCTCATAGCGTCCGGAAATATCCACTTCAAGCTCTCCGACCCCTATATCTATATCAAGTGACGTTAAATTTAAATCTTTAAGATCAAGCTCTCCTTCTCCTGCTCCCATATCAATAATCAGATCCAGGGGTATATCTTCGTTCAAATAGATATCCCAGAAGTTTCTTCCGTTTCCTGCTGGAATTCCAGCTGAATCACCCTGGCGGACAGAAAGGAATCCTCTAGAACCCTCTATACGGTAATCTATCTCAGGTCTCCATCGCTGAATGTTGTACTCAAAAACTCCTTCCAGAAGATGTTTCGTTCCCCCGAACATCTCTATTTGACCTGCGCCAAAATAAAACCTCGCTTCAACAGCTCGGGCCCCTTTAAGCTCCACTGTTCGGGAATCTTCCTGCAGTTCGCCTATGGGAACACAGGTAACAGACGCAAACAATAGAAAAATAAGAACCGATAATCCAAGTCTCATCTTTATTTTTTTCATTTTTTCTTCCTTATGACCGGCCTGGTCTATTCATAAAAAAATGGCGATGATCATTTTTTTGTTCGTATTCAATTTCATTTTAATATACGAAGATAGAACAACAAAAGTTCTCGCCGCCAATAGCACCTCTCAACATTTTTTGGTCTCTCTTATGAATCCGGGGTCATTGAAATAATCCGGACGGAGTGCTATAATTATTAGAAAGAAAGTATCAGATATTTCTAGCAAAATCCGTTTCTCGGAGAATAACATGAACAGAAAATTAATACGCCCAAAATTTTCCCATTATAAAGA
>CAZSZS010000186.1:0-11955 GCA_964611275.1 uncultured Eubacteriales bacterium | reverse complement strand
GATAGATTCTTTATCTTCAACCCGAACATTTCCCTGGCTGCGGAAGCAGCCTCTTCGGGAGAATCCGCAAATCTGATCCCTCCCTTTTCCGCACGGCCCGTGGCCCACACCTGAGCCTTGAGCACTACCGGTTTAGACAGCTTTCCGGCTGCCTCCTCCGCTTCTTGGGCCGAAGACACCTCCATTCCCTCTGGAATAGGAATACCTGCTTGTTTCAGGAGCTTTTTGCTTTGATATTCAAATAACCTGGCCATTTTTCTAGATGAATAGTTTAACAAAAAACCAAGGATGGTTCTATTCTTTTTCTGATGTTCTCTCTTTCTCGCGGGTCGCTTGTTGACTTATACTTTCTTCTATATGTATGATAGAGGATAAAGTCGCTTAGAGAATAGGAATTTGGTGAAAATGTTAAATAAACACATTCAATATTTCAGTATTCTTTTTATTCTTTCATTCCTGGTCACAACATGTGGGGAAAATCAAAAAGTCACCGTCTCTGAGTTTGGAAAATATGAGGGTTTTTCTCAAGTTAGGTTCGACAGTTGGGAACGTACTTCACAATACCTTACCATGCGCGACGGCGTTAAACTGGCAGTAGATATAATCCGGCCTGTTCAAAATAATCAGGCTGTTTCAGAGGAACTTCCGGCTGTTTGGGCTTACTATCGCTATCACCGCGCTGTAGAAAAAGATGGAAAAATTCTCTCGCTGGTAGATCGGCTGACACCATTGCAGGTGCTGATCAAACATGGCTATGTGATTGTCGTTGTGGATGCCAGGGGATCAGGAGCTTCCTATGGTGATGAAAGCAGGGGGCCCAACACGCTTCAGGAGGCACAGCATACCTATCAGATTACTGAATGGATTGCTTCACAGGAATGGTGTGACGGCAATGTAGGTATGTTCGGACATTCCTATTCCGGTAATGTCCAGTTTTTAGCCGCCGCTCAGGCGCCGCCTCACCTTAAAGCGGTCTTTCCATCAGGCCCGACATTTGATCTCTATGAGATTATTTATTCTGGTGGTATATTCTCAGAAAATATTGCTAAATCGATCAGGAACTCAGTGCATTACTTTGATAATGAAGCGGATGCGGTTCCGGTAGATAGCGACAGCAACGGAATGCAGTTAAAAAAAGCGAGGTTAGAGCATCGGAATAATACCGATCCATTTGAATTTTTCAAGGAACTGCCTTACCGCGACAGTCAATATAAAGGATACTCATTGTGGTTGCAGGGCAATCCTATGTTATATCTATCCGCCTGCAACGCTTCCCGCATACCGGTCTATCAATGGGTTGGCTGGCAGGATTTTCTGATACGGGATGCATTTCAATGGTTTGTCAATCTAAAGGGTCCGAAAAAATTATCCGTAGGCTGGTGGTCGCATGACATCACAAGTTCATACGAGCTTATGGGCATTGAACAATTAAGGTGGTTTGATTACTGGCTAAAAGGCATCGAGAACGGTATTATGGAGGAGCCGCCACTGCACTATATTTGTATTGATGATCTGGATTCCATGGTATGGCATCAGGCAAAGATATGGCCCCTTCCGGAATCCAAATCAAAAGACTTTTACTTCGTCTGGCAGGCATCCGACAATGCTCAATCCGGATATCATGGGCTGCTTTCCAATCATACAGGTCTGAAAGAAAATCAGCAGCAAAGCATCCCCTTCCCTGTTTCAGGAGAATTGACATTTACGACACCTCCGCTGGAAAAGAACCTGTTTGTGATCGGACATCCGGTTGTTACGCTGTATCTCACTACAACGGCAAGAGATATTGATTTGCACCTCTCTCTTCAGGATGTGGATGAATCCGATAGCGTTCATCAAGTTTCACAGGGAGTTCTGCGGGCTTCGCATCGGAAAGAATCCGAACCCTCTTTTAATAACATGGGCTTGCCTTTCCATCGTCATTATAAAGAAGATCTTCTGCCCATCCCACAAGATCAACCCGTTAAACTAGCCTTCGACCTGCTGCCGACCGCGAAGGTGTTTTACAAGGGACACAGCATCCGCGTTACCATTACCTGCAGCAATGCTAAATGGGATGGACTGTCAGAAGAGAAACAAGCGCCGAGAGTAAAAATAAATGGCAGCAAACAAAATGAGTCGGGAATTCGTTTGCCGGTTGTACAAAAAATCAACTAAGCTTGGTGCTTCTTCAATTGAATTTTAGATTGAAGAAATTCTGTGCTTTTTGCCAAATATAAGGAAAATTACAGTACGTACGCACTCGGAGCCATGTATTTAGCAGAGATCGAACTCTAGTAAGATTTACTCATCTCCTGTTCAATTATTTTTCGCGAACCAGTGTGTACGTCTCTCCTTCTCTAGTTGTAAATTCAATGGACCCATCTTTATGTTTTTTGCTCCTGATCCGCTTACCCTCAGATATGACTCTCATGTTCACTTTCAGATTGATCCGGCAGGCCCGCCCCTTCTTGGACAGAACTTCAACGCGGGTAATCTCACCCTCACACCACTCTATATCCAATTCAAAAGCCCCTCGAGCACAAACACCGTCGAACTGCCCATGACTCCAGGTGTCCGGCAGAGCAGGCAGCAGGTCTATCACCTCCTCATGTGACTGCATCAGCATCTCTGTAATCCCTGCCGTCACTCCAAAGGTTCCGTCTACCTGGAGGGGCGTGTAGCACTTGGCAAAAAGCTGCGGGTATGCCTGTTCTTTTATGTACCCTTTAAATATCTTATGAGCCCGCTCACCGTCATACAAGCGGGCCCAGAGAGCCATCTTCCATCCGCGGGAAAATCCGGTCCCTCCGTCGCCCCGCTGCTCAAGTACCCGTTTACAGCCATCAATCAGCTCCGGAGTGCGGTTTACTGAGATAACATTTCCTGGGTAAAGACCGTACATGTGGGAGAAGTGGCGATGCTTGTCCTCCAGCTGTTCATAGTCTTCGGTCCATTCCTGAAGAGTGCCGTCTTTCCCGATCAGAGGCGGGGCCAGCCGGGCCCTTGCGGCCATAACCTGCTTTGCATACGCCTGGTCACGTCCCAGAATCCGGCTGGCTTCAGCATAATAGCCGAACAGATCAGTGAGAATCTGCATGTCCATAGTGGCTCCATAACAGATGGTAGTGAAATACCAAAATCCGGACACCTCATCGAAGAAGTAATCATACCCAGGACCTTTGGGCGGATTTTCTGGAGAATTGGATGGATTGGTCACCAGCCATTTCCCGTTGGGGTGTTCAACCAGAAAATCCATAAAGAAATCAACACAGCCCTTGATCACAGGGTACACATCCTGGAGAAACTCCTTGTCAAGAGTGTAAAGGTAGTGTTCCCATAAATGGGTTGTCAGCCAGGCGCCGCCCACGGTAAAGGTTCCCCAGGTAGGTCCGTCCATGGGAGCTGCCACCCGCCAGAGATCTGTGTTCTGGTGAAACACCCAGCCACCGGCTCCATAATGCTCCCGGGCTACCTGACTGCCCTCATCGGTCAGCTCTTTCACCATCCTGATGAGCGGTTCTGCACAATCGGATAGATTGCCTGATTCAGCTGGCCAGTAGTTCATCTCTGTGTTGATGTTGGTAGTGTACTTGGAGTCCCAACTCGGATTTTGGCTCTCGTTCCAGATGCCCTGCAAATTGGCCGGCTCAGTACCAGGACGGGAGGAAGAAATCAACAAATACCGCCCAAAATTATAGGCCAGGGCAGCAAGGCTGGGATCGCTGTCCTTCTCAAAAGCCGCCATTCGGTCGTCCGTGGGCAGCACAGAGTTGGGTGTTGCCGGCATCTTCAGCGAGACGCGCTGATAAAAGGATTGGTAATCTTCAATTGCGGCCTTCCATATATCATTATAGGATTTACCTTCAATCTCTTTGAACGTCTCGATCACCCGGGCAACCTGGTCGCCGCTCACGTCTTTGTAATTGACAAAGTTGGTGGCTGCTGCAAAATAAAGGGTCACCGCATCAGCTCTCTTAATAAACAGTTCATCCCCAATGACCTCCATGCTTCCACCTTCTGGGACCGCCTTCAGCTGAGCCCGGTAGCGCAGCAAACCATCCACTCCCAGATAATCCGCAGATTTACCGTTGACCATCACTCCATCGTTTCCAATCCCATCCATGCGGAAATAATCGTTTCCGTAATTGGAATGCGCAGTATTGCGGACTCCCCGGAGCTGGGCTCGAAAAGATATCTGTCCGGGCGTATCGGCTGTTATCCTCACCACGATCACCTGATCCGGAGCCGATGCAGTGATGTCGCGGCGATACCGGATCCCGTGCACACTGTATTCCACGTGGGCAGCGGCTGTTTCAAGATTGAGCCAGCGCTTATAATCTGTGACCTCCTTTTCATTCTCAAAAAAAAGATGGAGGTTGGCCAGACACTGATATTTCATCTGCTCAACAGGGTTGCCCATCAGGTGACGGCCGAACAATTTATGAGCCTCTATCGGTTTGCCTTCGAATATGAGCCGCTGGATCTCCGGTAATACCTTGCTCCCGCCCCTGACCACTGTAGAATAGGGCCCCCCAGACCATAGGGTTTCCTCGTTGAGCTGGATTCTTTCTTCACCATACTTCCCGAATACCATGGCGCCCAAGCGGCCGTTGCCAACAGGCAGGGCCTCTTCCCATTTTTTGGCAGGCTCGTCATACCAGAGGACTGATTCAGTATGGAAGGTCTTTTTATCAATTTTTTCTGATATGTCTCCGTTCTGTGAACAAACCAGGTAAGAATTCATGCATAGACAGCACATGAAAACCAGCATTATTTTTTTCATATTTTTAACCTTTTATTTTATATCCTCTATTTAAACTTAAACAATGTCCGTTTTAATTTTTCACATAGATCAATGTTACCGGCCCCAATAAACCTGAAGTTTTCAACCTGAACGTCTCATCACCGCCCTCTGCCCAGTTATCATACCCCATATCATCTCTGGTAACATAAGGCTGATTGGTACGGCAGAAACGATCCCTCGGGTCTGAGAGCATATCTCCGGTAAGCCTGTTGACCCATTGATTGACAATCTCGATCTTTAACTCGTTGTCGCCTGTTCGGGCCAGATCTGTAATATCAAGTTTGTACGGAGGTTTCCACAAAATCCCTGCTGATCTGCCGTTCAAGTATACTTCCCCTACATCGCAAACCTCACCAAGAAGCAACTCAATCCTTGCATAATTCTTGATATCTTTTTCTTGGATGGAAATTGTTTTGTGATAACAGGCAGTACCTGAAAAGTATTTGATTCCCTCATTATCAGATTCTGTCCAAGAAATCAGCCTGTTGAATTGTGCTTCTGCAGGAGCTCCCCATCCTTCAGGAAATGTAACTCTCCAGCTTCCATTAAGAGTCGTGCTTTTATCTATGCCGGACGTCTTCTTTTGGATTGACGGAATTGATCTTCGGCGTCGAGTGAAAACAACGAACACAGTAGCATCTGGTTCAAGATCAAGATTCATGAGTATCCTGCCGTCCTCCTCTGTAAATCCTTCCAATCTCGTCTGGATTCCGGTGGATGGGTCCCATAGTTCAGGGGACCTGTCCGTTACCCGGAATGAACAGTTTCCGGAATACGGCTCAACGGATTTATTCCGAATAAAATAGATGTCAATGTCTCTGGTTTGTCTGTGGATAAAATCCAGGCAGGCTGGAAGATCATGACTAAAGTCCGGTTCAATGCCGTCAGAGGATAAAACCTCCCTGGTGCTAAGTCCGCACATGATCCTGCCTTTACCATATGGATTGATCTTTTTTTCCTTCCCGTCAATACCATCCCACATCTTATTAACCAATCCGGAGAGTTCATTGTTTTCTTCTAAAAAATCATTCAGGTAGGGGACTTTTACGGGTTTCTTCCCAATGACAGTTGCTCCGCTTTTAACCAGCACCTCCAGCTTACGGAGCACATCAAGAGGCATATGGTCATGGTCCGGGAGAACCAAAAGCGAGTAGCTTAGTCCGTCGGGCAGGACAATTTTCCCATTTTTAACCTCCATCCGATTCAATATCACATCACTGTTGACCACATCGTAGTCATATCCTTCCCCAAGATCCTCCGGAATAATTTTTTGCGGAACATCATGATAAGCAGGGTAAAAATTGGGAGCCTGGTCTCCATAATAGTAGCAGGCATCGGCTGCAAACAATCCCTGTTGAAGCATATAACTGCACCGTGCGAGGTAATCCATAAATGGCTTGGACTTGTTCCACCAGGTATTCGCATGATTAATATCAGAACCGGCATGATAGGTCTTTCCCGGCAGGCCATCTTCCGGACTCGTACTTGCAAAGGTATGAATAGTAACGCAGTTCAATCCTTCACAGAACGCCCGGTCGGCAATCTTTTTCAGGTCATAGGGGCTGTCTTTCCAGCGTCTCCAGGTTGTAAATGATTCGGCATCAACAATCTTTCTGCCGTAAATATGAGCCGCACTGGCAACTTCCTTCACCAGGAAGATATTCCTATGCTGCACCCAGAATTCCCCTCGAGGCACAGTTACGTTACCAAGGGCTTTTAAGGCATCAACCGGGCAGGTATCCCATGTAGGAGGTCCCGGACCTCCGGCTTCAGCCACAAGGTCGATATTGTATTCTTTCAGAAACTGCCTTCCGGTACAATAATGGCTGAATATAAGCTGGTCGCTTATTGTCTTTTTCCAATCATATAAAAACCTTTCTGACTCTTCCCCTATTGTCCAGCCTGCCAATACAGGAAGGTATTTAATCAGATTATAACCTCTCATCTTCTTAAAAATCCCGGGCATTGCATCTGTCCATGGGATTCCTTGTGCCAGTTCCATACTGTCAAATTCAATGTAGGCCAGACTGCCTCCCGGGTTTGAACCGGGATTTATTCCTAGCCTTTCCATAATGTGCATCAGGTGCTTCCGGGTGGATTCAGGGTCCAGAAAGTCAATAAAAAGACCATTTGATTTAGGTGAGGGCACAATCAGTCTCTGTCCGTTATTTGAACAGATAAACCTCATTATGATCCAATCCCCTTTGGGGAGGTCAATACTAAGCTTCCCTTCGGAAAATGCCGCTGTCAGATCAAGGATACTCCCGGTATTGGGGAGGTGTTTGTTTTCCTTGTATGGTATTGCCAGTACGGCCACTTCTTTAAAAAAGAGCGGAAGCCCATGCTTATCTTTTGGACATTGCCGGGGAACCTCAGGAAAGGGCAAATCAACTTTTTTCCGGATAGGCCCTTTAACCATCATTTCAGAAGAATACAATTGCTTGGATGCCCAGTCAGGTTCGACCCATGCACCTCCAGCATTCCATCCGCTAGACCCAACCAATCCTATCTTTATTCCATATTTTTCCCCTTCTCTGAATGCATATTTGATCATTGCTACTGAGCTGTCACTTAAGAAAGCCGGACCTGCAGGGATAGTGTTATCCGGATTATTCACGGCAGCGACATCCCAGATCTCTGCCCTTCCCATTCCCTTTTCACTCATCTCCCTGAGATCACGTGAAACGGCTTCCCTTGTCATATGGCCGTTAAGCCAGCACCAGAAAACACCGGGACGGGAATACGAAGGAGGATCTCTAAACTCAGCTGACAATCCTTCTATTCCTGCCTTATCCATATCAGTTCCGCTGTGCCTGCATCCATTTAAAAGGAGCCACTGAAAAAAAAGGAAAACAGACACAATCAGACAGCCCGAATACAACAGTCCCTTTCTGCGGTTTAATGGTTTTGAATGGGGTGCGTTAGGCATGGTAAACACCTCTGTTCAAATCGCTATATATTTTATTATATGTCCTCATGCCAATCTTAGCACTATCTACTTTATAATCTGTATTTAATAAGATAACAAGTCAATATGAAACAGCATCTCATTTTTGCTTTTTCCAAAAACAAGGAAAACTGCCGTTTGGTTGCGCTCGGAGCCATGTATTAAATGGAGATCGAACTCGAGTAAGATTCACTCATGCCGGAGGGAATCCACCGGATTGGCTGTGGTATGAGTGAAGAATAACGACTCAAGAAATTCTCCTTCACAAAATTATTAAAAAAAACAGCAACCTTTCTGCTTGACATTACGTTTATTATACTGTAATGCAGTATATCGATAGGAATATGAAATGAAAGACTTGACGAAAATCGAGGAGATCCTTCTCCTTTCCATCTGGGAGCTGAAGGATAAAGCTTACGGATTTAAAATCCGGCATCATGTATCAAACATTATAGGCAAGGATTTCACTTACGGCAATCTCTACAGCGCCCTTGACCGGCTCACCCGGAAAAAGTATGTCTCCAAAAAACCCGGAGAATCCACGTCTCAACGAAGGGGAAAAACACGCATGTACTACACGGTCTCTTCCGCCGGAATCGAGGCCTTAAAAGCAGCTTGCGTCCTGAACCAAAAGCTCTGGGCTGGTCTCAAACCCTGCTCTTTTGAAACACAAAGCAAATGAAACCGCCTCGACCGAAGTTCCCAAAATTCGGAGACTGGCTTCTCAGGCTTTTTGCCAGATACGACGTCCATCCTCATCTGCGCGGCGATTTTGACGAAGAGTTCAGCTTCATTTGTGAAACCAAAGGATATGTTCGGGCCTGGTTCTGGTACTGGACTCATCTTCTTCGGTCGATTCCTGTTTTTATCAAAGATATTCTTTATTGGAGGATTATTATGTTAAAAAACCAATTCATTACTGCTATCAGAAATTTCAAAAGACACAAGGGATTCACTTCCATCAACTTCATCGGATTGACAGTCGGTCTGACCTGTTTTCTTTTGATTATGCTCTATATAAAATTCGAGTTCAGTTTTGACCGATACCATGAGAATGCGGATTCCATCTATCGCATCATCGTTGATACCCATGAATTCTATCAAGGAAAGGATCAGGTGAGCTATACCCCTTCTCTTCTGGCTGAATCCCTCAAGGAGGAGCTTCCAGAGGTTGTAAATGCAACAAAAATCTTTGCACCTAAAGTCAACATACGCCACAACGAACAAATCTATTCTGAAACCATCTTTTTTGCTGATCCTGAGATTCTCGAGATGTTCACATTCCCTATGATCCTGGGGGATACGAAGACAGCCATGCAATCCCCTAACAGCCTTCTCATCACAAGAAAGAGTGCAGCCAAGTACTTCAGGAACCAGAATCCTATAGGACAATCGCTCTCCGTCGAAAACAGAGAATATCATATAACAGGAGTACTTGAAAACATTCCTGAGAACTCCCACGTCCACTTTGATTTTTTATCTCCCTTTTCGACCTATGTGGACATCCATGGTCGGGATGAAGTCCTCCGGTGGCAAAACTGGGCTTACTACACATATGTTCAGCTCAGGCAAGATGCCGATCCAGCTCAGGTTGAACCCAAACTTACGACTTTACTCAAACGTCACAGAGAGAATCCGACCCGGCCTCGGACTCTTCGCCTGCAGCCCCTCAAGAGTATCCATTTTTACGGAGGAACCCATTTTGACATGGAACCCAACACAGACATTAGAAACATCTATCTCTATTCTGCGATAGCGCTGTTTATTCTGCTGATCGCTTGTTTTAACTACATGAACCTTTCCACCGCCCGAGCCTCCCTCAGGGCCAAAGAGATCGGGATGCGCAAGGTCATAGGCGCAACACAAAGGAGTCTTATTTGGGGATTTCTCACAGAATCCTTTCTCTGTACACTGGTTTCCCTTTTTCTTTGTATCGGTTTCGTCAAGCTGCTGCTTCCCTCTTTTGGAGCCCTTATGAACTCAGATCTGAAATTCAGCCAGATCACACAGGGAGGAACACCCCTTTATCTCCTGGGAATTTTGTTGTTTGTTGGACTAACCTCAGGTTTATATCCCGCCGTCGTGCTTTCTTCTTTCCGGCCTGCATCTATACTTAAGGGAAATTACAAACTGACTGGACGGGGATCGTTATTCCGCAATTCTTTGGTCTCCCTTCAGTTCGTGATCTCCATAACATTGATTTTTTGCTCCCTTGTGGTGTACAAACAGATTCGATTCGTAAGGAACAGAGATTTGGGCTTTGTAACCGATTACACCATGAGCGTGTACTGTGCCAGAGATGCTGAGGCCATCCGCCAGGAACTAAGGAGTATTTCCGGGATTCATGATGTTACAGCCTCCTCTCAAACGCCCATCAATGTCGAAAGTGGAGGCCATTGTGTCTGGGAAGGAAAATCTGAAGAGGATAACCTGCTCGTTTACATGCTGAGTGTGGACACCAATTTCTTCGATTTTTACGATATCGAACTTTTATCAGGGCGGCCTTTTTCCAAGGAAAGAGCAACTGATAGAGAAGCTTATATCCTGAATGAAGCGGCAGTCAAAGCCCTTGGATGGGAAAATCCACTTGGAAAGCGCTTTGGATTTTCTAGGAAAAACCTTGGCACTGTGATCGGAGTGGTCAAGGATTTTCATATTGCACCTCTGAACGTCAAGATAGAACCGCTGGCGATCTTCCTGAATTCCGAGAAAGAGGGAATCATCCTTTCCCTTAAATTGGCCCCTTACGATATCCCCGGAACCATCGCATCAGTAGAGTCGACCTGGAAAAAATTCCATCCCGATAGTGTGTTCCGTTATTCTTTTTTGAATGAAACACTGAACCGGATATACCGAAAGGAGCGTAGACTGGGCACAATGTTCTTGTGTTTTACAATTCTTGCTATCTTGATCGCTGGACTGGGATTGTTCGGGATCGCATCATTTAAAACCGAACAGATGACAAAGGAGATCGGGATTCGCAAGGTCCTGGGAGCCTCGGTCTCAGGCATCTCGTTGCTTCTGACGCGAAATTTTCTTAAGCTTGTCATCATCTCCAACTTCATCGCTTTGCCTGTAGGCTGGTTCATCATGCACAAATGGCTTCAGAATTTCGCCTACCGGACTGGTATAGGACCTCTAGTTTTTATGACAGCGGCATTTCTGGCCATAGGAATAGCCCTAGTGACGATCAGCTATAAATCAATTAAGTCTGCTTTCGCTAACCCTGTCGATGCGCTTCGTTATGAATAGACTTTCACATCCGGTTATGAATTTTGAAAGCATATAAATGATATTTCCCGATTTTGATATCATAAATCCTGAAGACGACTGGTTATTCATAATGACTTCACTCCAAAATCATTTCTATCACTCAATAGAGAAAAATAATCCCTTTTCCTTGATAGTATTTTGCCGAACTCTTCATTCATGTCTCAAACATTCCACTGGATTGACAGCGGCTGCTTTGATGACCAGGAAGAGAACCGTACCCATCGCTACAGCCATTGAAATCACTTCGGATAAAAGAAAATATTTTACCCCGATACTGATCCTGTAAGGAAATTTCTGCAATACCTTTTGCATGATGATCCATATGAAGGGCCAGGCTATCACATTGGCGATTGCGACCAAAATCATATACTCTTTCATGATCAAGTACATCACACGATAGATTCCGGCACCGAGCACTACAGGATAGGAATTTGGTTTTTTTGTTGGTGATGATTTTCGATTAATTTCATCAAATTTCCGCCCTCAGAATAACTTCATCACTCCGTTTCTTCTTCTCTTCGACATTATCTGGTCAATAATCTGGATGGCTTTTTTTGTCGAGAATTTCTGAGGCAGTTCAAGTTCAGGGAGCGCTTTGATTAATTCTGGATGTTCCTTGGTAGCAAAATATCTAGCCCCAAAAGGAGAAAAGATTCTGCACTGGCGTCATACAGGATTTAACGTGCACAGCAAGGGCAGAACTGAGACCAAAGAAGAGACCGAGCGGGTAGGTAAATACATGATTAGACCTATCCTCTCTTTAAAAAGATAATCCCTGGATAAAGCGCTGGGGCAGGTGGTCTATCAATACGGAAAGCACAGCTCTGAGACAGGGTCTATGGATTATCTGATATTCTCTTCTTTTTGTGAGTTTCTTTTTAACTTGTCCGTTATTTTATACATATGATGAGTGATGATGGGCGATAGAGTCGCTTAGAGGATGAGAATT
>CAZSZS010000185.1:0-35954 GCA_964611275.1 uncultured Eubacteriales bacterium | reverse complement strand
AACAAATCTAATAAGGCTTGTTCTATCATTTCCTGAGCTGACTGCTTATCAGGACATTCAAATACAAGAGCCAGCCCCCGTCCTCTCAACTTAAACCCCATCCAGCCATCTTCAATAGGGAAAAAATCCTGGCTTTCCCTCTCTCTATCCGGCGTCACTTTACTCTTCTGATCCGGAAGATAAGCTTTGAAAAAACTATCCAGGGCTGTAGCTGCCCGCTCTTGATCAGGATACTTGATAACCACAAGTCTCGCCGTCTGCTTTTCTCTGGTCTCCTGCTCCCTCTCATAGGTGACAATCACAGCTTCTGTGGAGAGGTCCAGATTTAAAATGTTTTCATGGCTTATATAAAACAATGAATTGAGAACCAAATAAGAACGGAAATAAGCGGTTCTGTCTTTCCTCAGAGTCCATGGGGAATCTGGTGAAAGCTTAACGCTGTGCAGCATTTCCGGCGGCGAAGGATGGCCGCGGCCGGTTGTGATGATTTCCCCTAGGCGAAGGATGACTTCCTTAACACCCGGCATATCCTTAAACGCCATGATCCTGATAAAGAGATTATCCGACCACACACGCAGCAGTCCTTTCCCATATAAAGCTCTGTTCTGAGGGATAATAGCTTTCTTAGATTTTCCTTCCTCAGGTTGCCTCAGGTCCACAGGTTCACCGCCCCAATCCAGCGATAACAATCCAAAAGCATCCTGGGAGTCCTTCATGGCGTACAGCTCCACAACGATATCATTGCCGCTTTTGTTCTTGTATTCATATATGGACAGGTGATCAAAATGATAGCTGAGATAAAGCTCTCCCGCACCATTCATATAATCAAATATAGTTGTCTTCTCTATCCGCTTTGGCTCTCCCCCCAGCCTCCATCCGTTGATTGTATCCGGAAGATTTGTCTTTTCAGGCCTCATGACACATGCCTCTCCTTGGGACAAGGGAAAACACAATACACAAAAAAGCGTAAAAAAAAAGAAGAAATTCTTGCTTGCAGTCATACTTCCCTCGTTTGTTCTTGATACTACTTTTATCTGATAAGAAATAGAATGTCAACCGCTGAAAAGAATGGTTTTGGCATTTTTTTTTCAATATTGTATATTGTTATCTTCATTAATAATAAGGTATCTTAACCTTGGCTATTCAAGTTAAGTATTTTTAAAAGGAGATTATGAATGGCTGGATTTGAAGGTGTTAAGTGGGCTTCCAAACAAATGAGGTATCTGCTAGACAATAGGGAATTTGAAATTTTAGACGGCAGTGCCAAAGTCTATGCAGTATCCCGCTCTATTCATTATGGCCAATTTCTTTCCTTTGAAGGAATCCGGTTTTTCTGCAGGAAAAACAAAAAAGGCCATATTGAAGTCACTTTTTTAAACTGGAATGATAATCTCAAACGTTTTCAGCGGGGAATAGCCTTTAATCTGAGCAGGAAACAGCAAAAATTTGTCCCGAAACCCGAGGAATTGGAAAATATCTTTATCCATCACTATTTCAAACAGCCGGACATGAGGCGGTTCCTGGAAGAGATGGCAGATAAAAAAGCTCAGGGTTACCTGCGTCCCTTTACAGTTGACGAGGAACAATCCATCGGAGTTACATTTCCCGGGAAACCATCCATCAGGGCTGTGACCTGCCGCTATGACCGCTACCTGGGGGAGCCCTTCAACGGAGTGGTTGTCCCACATCTCGTACGGGCCGTGGGAATCAATAAAACCGGGTGCCTTAAATTAGGAATTAACTATTTGATCAGCGTGAAAGCTATTGATGCCGCCAAACAAATAGACCCTGAAGCCGCTTCCGCCCTGTTTCTTGATGATAAAACGGACGAAGAACTCGGGAAAAGGCTCATTACAGAATGGGATTCCTCCTGCTGTCTTTTTGCCCTGCGCGACAATACAGTAGTCAAAATCCCGGAAAACGAGCTCATCCTTCCCTCCGTGACCATACAGGGGATAGTCCGGATTTTAAAGAAAATGGGTATAGACGTGAAGGAAAAATACATTTCTTACCAGGACCTGATCGCTGATGTGGCATCAGATAAGCTCGTGGCCATCTGCAGTGTAGGGACAGCAGGAATACTCAACCGGTGCAGCAAACTAACATTAGTGGACGCTCAAGGAAAGCCTCTGGCTGTACATAGACCTGACCAGAACCACAGACTATATAAAGCATTGGGAGAGGCCCGGTCCCATTACTGGAATATCTATAAAGGAGAAGCGGATATTCCGGAAGGCATTTGCTTGAATAAGTACGTCCTGTAAATAACTTTTATAAAAACCATGAAGTGGGAAACAAAAGTCATCCTTATCAAAAAGGCTGTAAACTCAGCCAAGCCCGGTCTTCAAAGCCAACTGACTATGATCACGGACCCCAGACCGGGTCATAAAACCTACGCAGAGATGAAAAACAAGGGTAAAAAAGCCGGTGTTCTCGTCCTTTGTTTTCCACAAAAAAACACACCCTATCTTATACTGACCCGAAGAACGGATAAAGTGCAGTATCACCCCAACCAGATATCTTTTCCCGGAGGACAGTGCGAACCAGAAGAGAGCCCCCTGGATGCCGCTTTAAGGGAAACGCATGAAGAGCTGGGGATAGCCCCTGAAAAAATCAGGATCCTCGGCGAACTCACTCCTCTTTACATTCCCCCTAGTGACTACTGCGTTTATCCGGCTGTGGGCTTCATGGATCTCCCCCCAGTGTATAATCCCAGATCAAACGAGGTGGCAGAGGTCATAGAAGCCCCTTTGACTCACCTGCTCGATGAAAAGAATTTATTCAAAGAAATATGGCCATTGCACGGCAGAAGTGTTACAGTGCCTTTCTATTTTTACAAAAACCACAAAATCTGGGGAGCCACTGCCATGATTCTGGCTGAATTTTTTGATATCATCCGTCCTGTATTTACAACACGTTTTTAAGCACCTCCAGAGGCGCTTCTACTTTTCCAAAGGGCATGGAGACCTGTGCTCCGGCCAGATGCTCCTTCAATTCCTCGAGAAGCTCTCGGGCTATCTGAATGCCGGCCTTTTGTGCTTCTTCCTTATTCTTTGCTGCCTTCATGCGCTTGATGATCTCCTCGGGAACAAAAGCCCCGGGCATCTCATTGTTTAAAAACTCAGCATTCTGGACACTGACCAAAGGCCATATGCCGGCAACAACAGGAATCCTTACATGCTCGATCCTTTTTAAGAATTCAGTGAACTGTCCGGCATCAAAAACAGGCTGTGTGATAGCGAATTGAGCCCCGGCTTTGACTTTCCACTCGAACCGGCTGATCTCATAATCAAGGTCGACCGCACTTGGATTGACTCCCACCCCTATGAAAAATCCTGTAGGGTTTTTCAATGGATTTCCGCCCAGGTCCATACCGCGGTTTAAGCTGTACACCACATTTGTGAGACCGATCGAGTCCACATCAAAAACCGCTGTTGCGTCCGGATACGTACCCATCTTTGGAGGATCTCCTGTGATTAGAAGGATATTCTTGATCCCGGCACTATAGGCTCCAAGAAGGTCTCCCACCATCCCAAGCAGGTTCCTGTCTCTGCAGGCATAGTGCTGGATCACTTCCATCCCGATTTTTTCCTGGATAGCGAGGGAAAGGTAGCTGGAACTCATGCGGGAAAGGGCGCGGGGTCCGTCGGGGATGTTCACAGCATCCACACCAGCCTTCCTGAGGGCCTTTGCCTTTTCCAATGCTATTGAACAATCTATGCCTCTGGGCGGTATGATCTCTACTGATGTGATAAATTCCTTATCATATATCTTCCTCGCCGTTTCAGACCTCTCGCGGGCAGGTATTTCCGGTTTTAACTCTTTCTCAGCAACAGTCTGAGTGCGGGCTTTTATCCTTTTTCTGGGCCTTATAGACTGGATGGCTTTCTGCATCTCTCTGGTAAACCCAGCATTGGTCCCGCAGCAGCTCCCGATGACCTGCACCCCAGCTTGAGCGAAACGTCTGGCATATTCTCCAAAATATTCAGCTGTGGCAAGATAGATGTTCCGGCCATCCACATTCTGGGGAATGCCTGCATTAGGCATGACACTTACGGGGATATCAACAGCGGCTATCATTTTTCTGATCGAATCCAGCATTATCTTCGGCCCAACACTGCAGTTTAGGCCCACGATATCAGCCCCGAATTCCTTCATTTTCCTCCCCAATCTTTCTGGTGGAGTCCCAAACAGAGAGTTCCCGTCATCACCGATGGTCATATGCGCCATTAAAGGGACATCGAACTTTTCCTTTATGCCTAAAATTGCCTGCTGGATAAGATGAAGGTCTGAAAAAGTCTCCAGAGAAATAATATCTACTCCTCCGTCTAAAAGAGGTTTTGCTTGTTCCTGATAGAGCTCCCGTGCCTCCCGCTCTGAAAGTATGCCCCACGGCTCCAATCGTTCGCCTAAAGGCCCTATGGAACCAGCCACATATACCTTGTCCTCTGCCATTTCCCTGGCTATCTCCGCACCCTGATAATTGATGGCGTGTATCTTGTCTTCCAGCGAATGTTTCTTCAGCTTGATCCTGTTGGCACCAAAAGTGTTTGTCTCAATGATATCAGCACCGGCTTCTATATAGGACCTGTGTATTTCCTTGACCAACTTAGGATTGGAAAGATTCAGCTCATCGTAGCAGGTGTTGATAAAAACCCCCCGTGCATAGATCTCTGTTCCCATGGCTCCGTCCATAAGAACGATGTTTCCCTTTATGAAATCAAGAAAAGGCTTTTTCATTATTTTTTCATCATAACAAAATTACCGGTTTCATGCGAATCTTACTTACTTTGAAACAGATTTCCATGCCTCCTGGAATCAAGCTCTCCTTCTTGTATATATTTTATCAAATTTATCACAAGGTGCTTGATTTCAGCCCTCTTCCTGATATATGTTAAGGTTTTAAGATAAAATGGAAAAAGGAGGACTTGTCATGAAACGCGTTTTTTTTGTTTTATTCACTGTTATATTCTCATTCTTCAGCCTATCCCCTGGTTGGGCGGAAGATAACTGTTCCAGCTTCCTGGTCACGAAAGGGGCCTCTAAGGATGGCTCTGTAATGATCACCTACACGTGCGACGGTGAGTTTCTCCCCCTTCTTGAGTACGTGCCCGCACAAGACCATAAAAAAGATGAAGTCATAGAAATAAGAGGCTGGAGGGGAGAAGTCATGGGAACGGTCAAACAGGTACCCCATACCTATGCTGTGGTGGGACTGATGAACGAGCATCAGGTTGCCATCGGAGAGACCACATTCGGGGGAAGAATGGAGCTGAGAAACCCCAAAGGCCTTCTCCACTACTTTACTCTCATGAACCTTGCCCTGCAGAGAGCCAAAACAGCCAGGGAAGCCGTCACGGTCATGACTGACCTGGTCGCTGAATACGGCTATGCCAGTACAGGTGAATCCTTTTCTATCGCAGATCCTCATGAGGCATGGATCATGGAAATGATAGGACCGGGAAAAGAAGGGAAAGGAGCTATCTGGGTGGCCCTCCGGATACCGGACGGATATATTTCGGGCCATGCAAACCAGGCACGGATAGGAAATTTCCCTTTAAATGACAAGGAGAACTGCCTGTATAGTGAAAATGTGATATCATTCGCTATAGAAAAGGGATACTATGATGAAAGCTCAGGAGAGCCGTTCAGCTTCAGAAAAGCTTATGACCCTTTGAAACCGTCCTCTTTAAGGACCTGTGCTGCCAGAGTCTGGAGTATGTTCCGCAGATCCGCCCCTTCGCTGAACCTTTCCCCGGATTTTCAAAGAGGCGTCAAAGGCGCCAAACGCTATCCTCTCTGGATAAAACCGGACAAAAAGCTCTCTCTTCAGGACGTAATGAACATCATGCGGGACCACTACGAAGGCACTGACTATGATATGACCAAAGGGATTGATGCAGGACCATTCGGGTGCCCTGTCCGCTACAGGGACCTGACCTGGAAAGTCGGTGACGTGGAATACTCATGGGAACGGCCTATTTCCACACAGCAAACCGGTTTCTCATTTATATCTCAGTCCAGAAGCTGGCTTCCCAATCCCATAGGAGGCGTTTATTGGTACGGAGTGGATGATACATACACCACCTGTTATGTGCCTCTCTACTGCTCGATCAACGACCTTCCCGAACCGTTCACCAAAGGAGACCTCCAGGATTTCTCATGGGATTCTGCTTGGTGGGTGTTCAATTTTGTCTCTAACTACGCCAACCTCCGCTATTCAGATATGGTTAAAGATATCCAAAAAGTACAATCCAAACTGGAAGGTCAATTCCTGTCTCTTCAACCTATCATAGAAAAAACAGCGGTGGAGCTGTACAATACAAATCCGGAACTGCTCGCAAGCTACCTCACAAATTATTCTGTTTCTCAAGGTGAAGTAGTGGTCAAAAAGTGGATCGAACTGGGAGAATTCCTTCTCACAAAGTACAATGACGGGTATGTCAAAGACGAAAACGGACGTCCGAGAGGGCTCGGATACCCCATAGAATGGCTTAAAAAAGTCATAGAATCAAAACCCGACCAATTCAAAGTGCCAAAATGGGGGGATGAAAGCAAAGACGGAAGGCTTCACTAAGAAAAAAATTTCGTTCACCGTATAGACTGCAGACAAAAAAACGATTATAATATTTAACACGGATAAATCGGAAGATTAGGTTGTACTAGCCTTATAAATCGATAGATTATTTCCCTAAAAATTCTAATTTTTTTAAAGAGGTCGAATTTCTAATGAACACACGTATCGCTCAAATGAGAAACATCGGAATCAGCGCTCATATTGACTCCGGTAAGACCACTCTAACTGAACGGATTCTGTTCTACTGCAAAAAAATCCACAAAATCCATGAAGTGAAGGGTAAAGACGGGGTAGGCGCCACCATGGATTTTATGCCATTGGAAAAAGAAAGAGGCATAACCATTACATCCGCAGCAACAAATGTGAAATGGAAAGACCACTCCATCAATATCATTGATACTCCCGGACATGTTGATTTCACTATTGAGGTCGAAAGAGCTCTGAGGGTGCTTGATGGAGCCATTTTAATACTCTGTTCCGTGGGTGGAGTCCAGTCTCAGTCCATTACCGTTGACCGCCAGTTAAAACGGTACAGGATCCCTACCATCGCCTTTATCAACAAATGCGACCGAGTGGGTGCGGATCCTTATAAAGTAAAAAACCAGCTCAAAGAAAAGCTGGGCCAAAATGCCGTGCTTATGCAGATCCCTATCGGACTTGAGGACAACCACAAAGGGGTCATTGATCTGGTTAAAATGAAGGCTATTTACTTTGAAGGGCTTGAAGGAGCAGAAGTCCTTGTCAAAGATATCCCAGAAGAACTAAAAAAAGAAGCCGAATCAAAGAGGGAGGAAATGCTGGATGCCGCCTCCATGTTCTCTGATGAACTCATGGAAGCTGTGTTGGAAGGAAACGAAACCGAAGAACAGATTTACAGAGCGGTCAGAAAAGGAACCATTGCGCGTGAGATAACCCCTGTGTTTATGGGCTCTGCATACAAAAACAAGGGAGTGCACCTCATTCTCGATGCTGTGGTCGATTACCTGCCTAATCCCTCTGAGGTCACAAATCATGCCGTAGATCTGGATAATAGAGAAAAAAAAGTAGAGCTGAAACCGGATCCTCATGCCCCTGCCGTATCCCTTGCATTCAAGCTGGAAGACGGGCCTTACGGGCAGTTGACATATATCCGCATCTATCAGGGAAGTATCAGAAAAGGGGTCACACTTACAAACACGCGGACAAAAAACACATTTAAAGTGGGGCGGCTCATCCGCATGCATGCAGACACCATGGCAGACATAGACGAAGCCGTGTGCGGGGATATCACAGCTCTTTTCGGCATAGACTGTGTCTCCGGGGACACCTTTGTCAAACCAGATCTGAACTACGTCATGACCTCCATACACGTGCCTGATCCCGTCATCTCCCTCGCCCTCGATCAGAAAAACAAAAATGCCTCTGAAAAAATGGCCAAAGCATTGAACCGCTTTGTCAAAGAAGACCCGACTTTCAAGACCTATGTTGACCATGAATCCAACCAGACCATTATCGAGGGAATGGGAGAACTGCACCTCGATGTGTATATTGAAAGGATGAGGCGTGAGTACGGCATTGAAGTGGAAGCAGGCCAGCCCGAAGTTGCCTACAGAGAAAGCATACAGCAAAAAGCTCCTTTCAATTACATCCATAAAAAACAGACCGGAGGAGCGGGTCAGTTCGGCCAGGTCATAGGACATATAGAACCATTTGCAGAAGGTAAATATGAATTCGAAAACGAGGTCAAAGGGGGAAATATTCCCAAAGAATTTATCCCTTCCTGTGATGAAGGATTCAAATCAGCCATGGCAAAAGGCTCTCTTATAGAGCATCCTATAACCGGTATAAGGGTTGTGCTCACAGACGGACGTTCCCATGCAGTGGATTCTTCAGATGTCGCTTTCCGTTCCGCAGCCAGGGAGGCTTTCAGACAAGCCTATAAAAAGGCCAGTCCTCATATCCTGGAACCTGTGATGAAAGTTTCTGTGGACGGCCCTTCTGAATTCGCAGGAAATATTTTCTCCTCTCTTACTAAAAGAAGGGGGATTATCATCAGTTCAGTGGAGGACGGCACATTCGTGAGAGTGGATGCAGAAGTTCCCCTAAAAGAAATGTTTGGTTATTCCACGGCTCTTCGCTCATTGACCCAAGGTAAGGCAGAATTTACAATGGAGTT
The DNA here is from genome assembly GCA_964611275.1 of uncultured Eubacteriales bacterium. Lineage (GTDB taxonomy): Bacteria > Acidobacteriota > Aminicenantia > Aminicenantales > Aminicenantaceae > WJMT01. Next base: position 27,222 of record CAZSZS010000185.1, on the reverse strand, counting down.
CCTCAGATACTCTAAAGTCCCCAAAAACATTGCCGAAGAATTGATCTCAGAATATGAAGAAAAGAAAAAGAATAAATAAAGAAACGGAGTGAAAAAGAATGGTTAAATCCGAGATTATAAAAAAGAGCCCTTTGAGAATACTGGAAAAATCACTTCATGGAGGGCTTAAAAAAGGGGAGATCGGTGTGCTCGCTTCAAAAAAAGGTGTCGGGAAAACCGCCTGCCTGGTCCATATTGCCTTAGACAAGCTTTTCCAGGGAAAATACGTGATCCACGTCTCCTATGCCAGCAGAGTCGACTATATAATCAACTGGTATGAGGATATATTCAAGGAAATCGCAAAAAAACAAAAGATCGAGCCTTCGCTCGAAGTACATAATAAAATCATAAAGAACCGCGTCATAATGAACTTTAATCAACAGGGGACGCACACAGAACAGGTCTTGAAAAGCATAGAAGCGATGATAAGCCAGGGAGATTTTGCAGCCGACTCCGTGATCGTGGACGGATTTGATTTTACCCAATCAGCTCCTGAAGACTTTGGCAGATTCAAAGATTTTGCGCAAAAAGCCGGAGTCGAGATCTGGTTCAGTGCCTCTTTAAAAGAGAAAAAACCTCTTTTTGACCCAAAAGGATATCCTACGGCACTTGTCGATTTTATGGAAAAGATCGACGTGCTCCTTACCTTAAAATACGAAGACAATTTCATCCACCTTGATGTAAAGAAAAATCGGGAACATCCGACTTCGGGAAAACCGCCTCTCCGTCTGGACCCGGCCACTTTTTTGATGGCCTAGTGCTTATCTCAAGTCTTTGACTTTTATGATTTCTCCGGCTGCCCTTTCTCCGTAATCCTGGGCAATATATAGATATCCCTCCTCGTCTATGGCAATACCTTCTTGTTCGTCCCCCAGAAAAGCATATTCCTTAATGATTCTTCCTTTGAGATCAACCTCCACCAGAATATTATCCGCATCACTCACAATGTTCAGAAGCCCGGATCTGGAATCAAAATGCATGGCTGCCGGGTCATCCAGTTTTAAAGGCAGAACCCTCAAAATCCTGGCTTCACAGGTTTTTTCCTTACATGTTTCCAGCGGGATGAGCACTTCCATGACACAAGGGGGGTCCCATTGATTCCCCAGATAAAAAGTGCCTCCTTCAGGATGTGATTTTTCTGGAATAAATTCAATAGACTCGATTCCATTATCATAACCTTCTGTCTTCCGGATGTATTCAGGATCTCCATCGTGCATTCTATTTAAAGGAAAAGTCCGTGTGACTTCCCTTTGATCCGGATCGAATTCAAGGATCACATCATCACCTTCTTTGACTATATAGAGAAAACCGCTTTCCGGATTGACGGCTATTCCTTCGAGATCACCAGGAATCTCCATCCTGAAGACAGGGCTTCCGTCTGTTTGGATCTCTGCAATTTCCCCCTCATCACTGACCACGAACAGGGTTTTTCTTATGGGATGATAACAGATGCCTGATGGCTCAGGAATACCCAGTTGGTCAATGTTTCCCCCATATCCGGGTTCATCCAGCCATAGATAGGGAAACCGTATGGAGGGAGAATACTGGTCCGCTGAACAGGCAGCCAGCACAAGAATGAAAAACAACAAACCCAGCTTGTAATCGTATCTTTTTCCTATCATGAGATCAATCCCTCCTTAAAACAATTCATCATTATAGATATTACTTTATACCTCTGTTTAATTTTCTATCGTTTTATATATGATAGGTCAACTCCTAATTTTTTCGTAAAATCATCCAGAAAAATTCCATTTAAGTGAATACCCAGGTCATCCCTTAAATCCCCTCCCATGGCTGCACCTAAAAGCTGAGGATACAGAAGAACCGGGATATTGTAATTTCTATGGAATTTTTGGTTGAGTAATTTCTGTTGACCTCTATACATAAGATAACAGGTCTGACATTGAACAACCAAAAAATCTATTTCCTTTAACATCAAATTATCAATTTTGCTTTTCACTAAAGACCGGGCGATATCCTCAGACACGGGAAAGCTCTTCCCTCCACAGCATAAATTAATGGTTTCATAATCAACAGGATAAGCTCCGGTGACAGATATAAGATGATGAAGAGTCTTTGGATTATCCGGATCATCAAATCCTTTGAAGGCCGATGCCGGCTTTAGATAATGACAACCATAATGAGGAGCAATCCGCAGCCTGGATAAATTGATTTTTACTTTTTCTTTGAGCCGGTCAACACCTATGTCTTCATACAAAATCCTTGAAATATGTTTGACCCTGACTTTGCCTTCATACCTTAAATCAACTGTCTTTAGCTTGCTGTTTACTCGATCCCTAATCTTTGGATCTTTTAATTTTTTTATGGCTTCTGCTAACTGTCCCGTGCACGCGGCACACAGAGTCAATATATCCAATCCTCTTTTCTCAGCCAGGGCTAGATTCATGGATGCTAACAATAATCCTGCTTCTATGCTTATATTACTCTGGTTTATTCCGCAGCAGACAAAATCCTCAATTTCAACAAGGTCAATCCCCAACTGTTTACAGATCCAACGGGAAGAAAGCTCATATTGAAGGACCTGGGTGGGTGTGGTGCAGCCTAAAAACAAGGCATATCGCTTCATTCTATGCTTTTCCTCGAGCTCTTATCTTATCAATACCTGTTAATTTAAGGATTTTTTTGGCTCTCTCCCCATCATATTTTAAGGCCGGGAGAGATAAAGCCCTCCTCTTTTCCTTTAATTCCTCAGATATGGAAAATATGATTCCATTTTTCATAATTTGTTTTGTCTGTTCAATCCATGAATGAGGCGCATAACCTTCTTTTGCTGCCATGTTTTTTAAAACATTTAAAATATCAAAAAATTTGACATTCTGGGGACAGCGATGCTCGCAATTATGGCATGTGGTGCAGTACCAAATATAAGGACTGGCCAATACTTCTTCTCTCATCCCAAGTTTGACCATTTTTGCCAGTTTTCTCGGATCATATTCATAAAATATCTCATGGATGGGGCATCCAGCAGTGCAAGTCCCACAAGCAAAACAGAAATTCAATCCTTTCGCTTCTTTATGGCTTAAAACCTCTGTTTTGAATTCTGGATCAAATTCAGATAACTTCATGTTCTATTCCTCTCGTTCAATCTCCTCTAAAATGGCATCCCTTAAGTCTTCCTTTTTGGGAACATCGATAAATTTAAGAATCCCGTTAATGGCTATGGCTGGAACAGACATAACGCCGTATTGGCTGGCCCTGGTGGTATCTACCGTAATATCCACTTCTTCAACGGTTAGTTGATCTCCAAATTCCTCTTTTAATTCCTCCAACATCTTTTGAACCGCAGGGCACCCCACACATCCAGGGGACATAAATTCCTCCGCATAGACTTCTCCCATTTCCTATTTATCTCCTTTCTTTAATTGACCTGTCCTCACTAACGATTGAGGAAGTTTTATCTTGCTTTTCCTTAATTCACTATCAGCACAAGAAGCCGCTGCCTTGGCTTGAACAATAGAGTCAGGAATATCTTTGGGACCTTGAGCAGAACCGCATATATAAACCCCACGAACATTTGTTTCGACCGGACGTAGTTTAGGATGCATTTCTTTGAAAAACCCATATTCATCCAGTTTGACACCTAAGATCTGAGAAAGTTCTTGGGTGCCTGAGGAAGGAACCGTAGCACAGGACAAAACAACTAAATCGGCATCCAATTTTAGAAGTCTCCCAATCTCAGGATCGTCCACTTTCATATAAAGATTTTTTGTTTCCGTGTTCTGCACAATCTCACTCGGTCTTGCCCGGATAAAAAGAACTCCCAACTCTCTGGTTCTTCTATAATATTCCTCAAATCCTTTTCCTACAGTCCTCATGTCTATAAAACAAATGAAGATCTCTGCTTTGGGTAAGACCATCTCCTTAATGATCTGAGCATGCTTTAAAGCATACATACAGCAAATATTGGAACAATAAGGATTGGCTTTCTCATCTCGGGAACCCACACATTGAATCATTACAATTCTTTTCGGCTCTTTCCCATCACTCGGTCTTAAAAGCTGACCATTGGTTGGACCATCTATATCTAAAAGCCTCGCCAACTGAAATTGGGTAATGACATTGCTGTAGCGGCCGTATCCATATTCACTTTTAGGGGATGGATCATATTCATCAAAACCAGTCGCGGCAATGATCGCCCCTACTTTGATCTTCACTGAATTTTCTTTCTGATCAAAATTGATGGCATCCGTGGGGCACTGCTTTTCACACAAACGGCAGACTCCTTTTTGAAAATAAAGGCAGTTCTCTGAATCAATAACCGCTTTTTTTGGAATGGACTGGTCATAAGGGATATAAATGGCTTTCCTTTCTCCTAATCCGCCTGAAAACACCTCATCTTTTACCTTAATAGGACATTTTTCAACACATTCCCCGCATCCAGTGCATTTATCCGAGTCTATATACCTGGGATTCTGAAGGATATTGACATTGAAATTCCCCACATGACCAGATACGCTTTTTACTTCTGAATTTGTGAGTAAAGTAATATTAGGGTGTATGTTTGCATAGGCTGTTTTAGGCGCCAGGATACAAGGAGCGCAGTCATTGGTAGGAAAGACTTTATAAAGCAAAGCCATCTTTCCCCCGATAGTGGGGAGTCTCTCCACAATAGTAACATTATATCCTTTGTCCGCTAAATCCAATCCAGCTTCCAGACCAGCAACTCCTCCTCCTATAACCAAAATCGATTGTTCGGCTTTTATTTCAGCCATAGGAATGAGCCGCTTCAATCTCATCCTTTTTACAGCAAGTTCAATAAGACTTTTCGATTTTTCGAACGCTTCCTCAGGATTTGTTTTCTGGGGACTTCCGTGCATAGTCCACTTTCTAATATCGACCAAATCCACAAATTGAGGCTCTATTCCCGCTTTTTCTCCACATCTTTGAAAAGTCATAAGATGCAGAGAAGGAGAGCATGCGGCGACAACAACCCTATCCAATTTCTGTTCATGAATAGCTTTTTGGATATCTTGCTGCCCGTCTTCAGAACAAGAGAACTTATTCTCAGCAACAAAATATACCCCTTTTATCTGCTTTGAGCTTTCAACCAAATCTTTTATATTCAAACCCCCGGCGATGTTTTTCCCGCAGTGGCAGATAAAAACGCCGATTCGTTTTTCTTTCTCAGTAGGCATTTTTCATGAAGTTTGATTATTCTGCTCTATGATATCCAAAACAGCAGTCACTGCGTGTGAGACAGCTGAGGACACAAGCTTAACCGAACAGTCAGCCACATCTCCTACCGCATACACATTATTGATATTTGTCCTGTTCTTTTCGTCCACTATGATATATCCTTCATCATTCACCTTAACACCTGATTCCTTGGCTATCTGACTGTTTGGAATCCATTCCATTTGAAAAAATACTCCATCCGTCTCTATTTCTTTGGTGCTTTGATTTTCTTCATCAGACAGTACAATGCTCTTAACATTAACTTCACCTTTTATTTCTTTCAGCTCCATTCCTTCTATAACCTCGACATTATGTTTTCCAAGTCTTTTGACCAAGATGTTCTCTGAACACAATTTGTTTTTATGGCAAATTAGTTTTGTATCGGATGCTATACTAGAAAGGAAAACGGCGACTTCTGCGGCTCTATTATCTCCTCCCACTACAACCACACGCTTGTTTTTAAAAAAGGCTCCATCACATACAGCACAATAACTCACTCCTCTCCCTCTAAATTGATTTTCCCCAGGTACCCCAAGGACTCGAGGATGTGTTCCGGAGGCAAGGACTAAATATTCGGTCGGATATTCACCTTTATCTGTTTTGACAATCTTTTGATTTCCTTTGAGATCCATTTCCATCACTTTTTCAAACTGATGTATTTCTCCTCTTTTTTCTTCACACTGCCGGATCATCCTATCGGTCAGTTCTTTTCCCGTCATTCTCTCGTCACAACCTGGGTAATTTTCAATAAAAGGAATCTCAGCTGCCTCTCCCCCTAAAATATTTTCTTCAAAAATTATTGTATTCAATCCATAATAACCAGCATAAAAGCACACGCTGAGACCAGCCGGGCCTGCCCCGATCACCATGATATCCCCTTGCCTCATTTTTTTTCTCCTTCGTTCTACAATCACATAAAATACATTTCCCTACATGAAAGGAAAGGCATTAATAAAAACAACAGACTCTGGTTTATATCTTTTTTAAAAGTTCATTAAGGTATTGGGATAACTTCTTGTTGGAATTCTCTATATCCTGTGCTGTTTGTAATAGGTTGTTATAAATGTCGTTATCAGTAACTTTTCTGACTTTACTCATATTTTTTATGACGGATTATTTTACTCCCCAGTAAATACCAAGTCAACACCATCTCAGCTTAATTTCGATTAAAATTTCCTATTAATCCCCTCTTAGAGATTTCAACTCTCCTTCAATGATCCTTCTTGCCCATATTTCTGCGGTTCCTCCGCACAGCATCACAACCACTCCGGCCATCTCAGCAATTTCCCTGGCACTGGCTCCTGCTTTTATAGCTCTACGGATATGTAATTTAACACACGGCTCGCAGTGGGAAGCGATCGCAACTCCAGCCGCTATGATCTCTTTTATCTTTCGAGGCAAGGCTCCGTCTTTCACCGCTTCCTCGGCCTGTTTGAGATACAATTCCCATACTTTAGGAACATATTCATCCAAATATATTTTCGCCATCAATCCTCCTCCGTTAACCCGCCCTGTTCAAGCCAAAAAAAATCCTGAAACACTGTGAACAGTTCAGGCTTATTAAGGCAAAGTCCGACTTAAAAAATCCAAAGACGAATTATATTGGAACAAATCAAGACAATCAATACAAAGCTCAAATCAAACGACGATTTGTCTTTTCTAGTGAACCTGATTGAATTATAATGTCTTCAGAGAGTGAACCGGGAGAAAATAAAAAGAAGGAACTGAGAATGAGATACGAGGGAAAAGCTCTTACGATCGCGGGTTCTGACTCAGGAGGAGGCGCTGGCATTCAGGCTGATTTGAAAACATTTCACTCTTTCAATGTTTTTGGCATGTCGGTCTTGACATCCATAACCGCACAGAACACTCTCGGTGTCCGCGCTGTCCATGATATCCCTCCGGAAATCATAGAAAAGCAGATCGATGCGGTTATGGAGGATATGGGAGCTGACAGTGTAAAAACAGGAATGGTTTCCAGTAAAAAAATCATAGAAGTGATAGCGAACCGGATCAAGAAATACGGAATCAAACTGTTAGTGGTGGACCCCGTGATGATCGCTCAAAGCGGGGACCGTCTCCTGCAAAAAAAGGCAGAACTGTCACTGGTAAAGAATCTGCTGCCTTTGGCGTTTATTCTCACACCAAATGCACATGAGGCTGAGTTAATCAGCGGCTTTAAAATAGAAAACTTAAAGGATGCTAAAAAAGCCGCTCAGGAGATCCATGCAAAAGGTCCTGAATTCGTGCTTCTTAAAGGCGGGCACATTCATGACAAAGAGGAAGCCGTTGATATTCTCTTTGACGGAAAAAATTTCGACTATTTCAAAGCAAAAAGGATCGATACAAAGAATACGCACGGAACCGGCTGTACGTTCTCAGCCGCCATAACAGCCTGTTTATCTAAGGGTATGGACGTGCACAGTGCAGTAGAAACAGCTAAAGACTACATCACAAGAGCCATCCAAAACGCTCCCAATGATATTGGAAAGGGCAGCGGACCTCTCTATCACAGCATCACACCTCTTTCACCCTCAGCCTTTGAAAAAGAGGCTGAGGACTTTGATGTGTGGTTTGAAAAAAACAGGATTATATTTGAATCAGAACTTCTCGCAGAAAAACACTTCTTAATAAATCCGGAAAATGCCGTAAGTATCGGAGTGGGAAGCGGACTTTTCGCCTCCAGACTGGGGATCAAATACGGTGTCGAACCTGCCAAAGGCATGGCTGACCTGGCGAGAAAACGGGGTATTGAAGTGAAAATAGGTTCTGCGGAAGCCATTCCCTTCCCTGACAAAAAATTTGACACAGTCCTTCTCAGCACTGTTCTAAGCTATGTGAAGGATGCCCAAAAAGCCGTCAATGAAGCCTGCCGTATTCTCAGACCAGGGGGACATATTATGGTTTCCTTTTTACCCAGAGAAGGTTCTTATGCCATGATGTATGATTTGGCCTATGTCAGAGGCAAACATGACCCTTTGATTTCACCCAAACATCCCTATCCGGTTAAGTTTATCAGAGGAACCCATTGGCATTCTACTGAAGAGATCACGGCACTGCTCAAGGAGGCCGGATTTGTCGATTTAAAATTCGTTCAAACCTTAACCAAACACCCCAAATACACAGACGAAGAAATAGAAAAACCCCAAGAAGGATACACAAAAGGCGATTTTGTGGTTGTTCAAGGGCAAAAACCATGAATATAGTTCAAAGACTCAGAAAAGATTCGGATCACATTTGGAAAAAGATCTTACAGCATCCTTTTGTAGTGGAACTGTACAGAGGAGACCTGCCCATTGAAAAATTCAAGTTCTATATTCTCCAAGATTACCATTACCTTATCACGGCTATCAAAAATTTCGGGATTATTGTGTCCAAGGCTCCAACAGTCGAAGCCATGAGAGAAGTGGCTAACATTCTTCAATTGGAGGCTCAAAGTGAGTTCGACGGGTATAAAGAATTTCTGAAACAAATCGGGAACACCATTCAAGAGGCTGCTGAGGTCAAACCCATCTCAGTTGGTATCTCATACAGCAGTTTTCTGGTTTCCACAAGTTCACTAAACTCCTATCCTGAAGCTATCACCGCTGTTCTTCCTTGCTTCTGGTCCTATGCTGAAATCTCAGAGATGCACAAAGATAAATTAAGCAGTAATAAAAATCACTTATACAAAGATTGGGCCAATGTTTATCTCACTGAATCCTATCTCCATCTTGTGGAAAAGATTAAAGATCTGGTCAATGAAGCAGGGAAAGATTTTCACTATCATAAATTAAAGGAAGTGTTTGCCAATGCCAGCCGATACGAGTATTTGTTCTGGGATGCGGTCTACTACAGAAAAGAATAGCTGGATTGAATACAAAAATCAGCTATATTTTCATTCCTACGAGACCCCCTGCAGAAAATTGGGTCAAACCAGCTTCTGAATTTTCCATCAATTCAGCCTACCAGATTTTCAAAAATAAAAATATTGATGTCGAATACCTTATTGATTATGAAGAAAACGCTTTCGCCTTTACAGGGGATGTAGAGAAAGATCTGCTGAGCATTACATCAGTCCATCCCATGAGAAAAGATGGGATTGACAATTTTTTAAATAAAGCTAAAAAAGATTGGAATGTGGTTGATAAATTAATCAAAGAAAATAAATTGATCGGGATCCAATATAAAAACAATAAATATTACATGAGAAAACTCCCGGGATAAAGATAAATATATTTCTTTTTATTTTAAATTTTGGAAATAGTGGGAATGACTCTTTTTCGACTATAATCAGCTGCTTTTTTTACACCCATAAGAACCCTAGAAGTGATAGGCACTTCGATCTCTCCTGTTTCATAAGGCAGGTCTTTAAGTCTAAGGATCTCCATGAACAATCTAAACGGCTTTTTCTCACTTCGAGTCATGATGAGATTATCTGCGGCTCTTTCCAAATTTTCGATTTCTTTCTTCTTTGCTGATGTGCTTACGGAGAAAAGGTAAGTCCGGTTCTTATCATTAGCTACGATATCAATCATTTGATTCAGGATCTGCTTCTCATAGGTGGGAGAAAAAAGAAGGAGATTTAACGCAGAGCCAAAAACCAAAACACCAGGCCCATATTTAGGGAGAAATGCAAATGCTTTTTCAAGGGCTTTAATCCAAATATCCGGTTTAACCATATTCGCCTTAATTTCATTGGGTCTCACTTCTTTAATTCCGCTAACATTCGCATCCAGTTGGATGAAATAGGAATTGCTTTTATATCCAGATAATTTAATATTGGTTACTTTTTTTAAACTGGTGACAATAAAATCTTTATTGGGATACTGGAGGGACATAAACACCACACTTCCACCCGACTTTAACCAGGCGGCAACAAAGTGGTTTCCGATTAAGGGTTTTCCTGATCCTCCGGGCCCAGAGATTATGGTCGAAGAATTCACTAACACCCCTTCCGGCATTAAATGATCCAGCCACTTCACCCCGAATTTTATTTTATCCATTTAAAATACCTCCTCAAATGACAGTCGTTAATCTTAATACTATCCATGGCTGCAAGGCTTTTATGAAGCCCTTTTATTTCTAGAATATTTCAAATTAAAGATTTGTTATATTCTTAAAATATAATTATACTGCTCATGTAAAGTTCACCAAAATTTCATAAGAAAAAATCCTGAAATTTATCTTAAGCACCTGAGGCACTCCGCAAAATCTTTTAGGTATTTCTTGGCGAATGCGTGCTATTGACACATATGTCTTTTTTTCTTATCATCAATTTTTATAAATGAAAAAATCAAAAAGGTAATTAACCTGTATTATTCACAAGTCGAGGTTGCTGCAGATGCGAGGCACAGGGTGCGAAGCTGTGGTCCTTCACCGCGAGTATCCTGTAACGAAGCAGATGCAGCGAGATCGGCTTGCCTGAAAGGTAAAAAAATGGCGATTAAAATGAAATTGACAGCAACAAAAACTTTTCTGTCTTCATTTTTGTAGAAAATATGTATATCCTTGAAAACAAAACAAAAAATGTTCATCGCCATTTTTTTTATGAATAGGTCAGGTTAATCGATAATATAAAAGATCCCATTAAAATGATTGAATGGCTTAAAGAAGAAAAAGACTTTGAACAAGTAAAAAAGAAAAATAAAAATTTTTTCATGCTGTTTTTTTACGGTGATTTTTCCTCAGCCGCAAAACGCGCTCTCTCTGAAATCAAGAAGTTTAGCAAAGAAAACAAACAAGTGCCTGTCATTATTGTTGACGTTCAAAAAGCATCAGGGATACACAAACAATTTGGTATCCAAAATGTTCCCACAGTTCTGGTCATTCAAGATGGAAAAGTGACAAAACAAATAGAAGGAGTCGAAAGTTCTAAATATTACTCTTATGCTATATCCGGGATTCCTTCATCCCCCTCTAAAAAGGGGCAAAAAACAAGTCCTTTGAGAGTGGTTGTTTATATAGGCCCGGGTTGTCCTGCGTGTGGGACAGCAAAAAACTATTTAAAACGTCAGGGAATTCCCTTTAGAGAAGTAGATATATCTCGAGATCAATATGCCGCTGAAAGACTAGCTCGACGCTCCGGTCAAATGGCTGTCCCTCAAATTGATATCAACGGCCACTTAGTGGTAGGATTTGATAAGGGAAAAATCGACCGGCTTCTTTCACTTTAATCAGGAGGTTACGATATGAAAATAGAACCAATCAAAGGACGGATTTTAGTAAAACCTATAAAAGCGAATGAAAAAACATCCCAAGGTATCTACCTTCCGGATACATCCAAAAAAAAAGCTAACGAAGGAAAAATTATTGCTGTGGGCAAGGATGCCACTGAAGAAGTCGCTATAGGGGATCATGTGATTTTTAAAGAATTCAGTGGTACTGAAGTGAAGCTTGAAGGAGAGAAATACATTATGCTCAATGAAGAAGATCTTCTGGTAAAATTTATAGAAGTGGATAAAATTCCAGAAAAATAAGGTGACCTAAAGTTCTCATCTGCATCTATACAGCCCTGCTTTATAAATAATCTATCTCATTATTTAATTTCCAGAAAACTGTTTGTTTATTACCACAAAAGATATATAATAGAATGCGATGTCACTTTTTTTAAATTTATGTTACCTGCGAGGGGGGAGACGGAAAAATAAAATTTGAAAGCATAGGTATCATCCATACTCCCTATGTCGATTTTGCCCCTTATCAACCCGTGGAAAATGACGGGGGAAATTTTCGGATTGTTATTAAACCTCAATATACAAAGGGACTCTATAAACTTTCTGATTTCCGTTATATTTATATTCTTTACTACACTCATCTGATAAAGCAAAAATTGTCAATGAGGGTTTCTCCTCCTTGGACAGGAGGATTAGAAGTAGGTGTGTTTGCCAGCAGATCACCTGTTCGACCGAATCCCATCGGTCTCAGTATCGTCCGTATTAAACAAATCATAGATAATGAGATCATAACCTCTGGCATGGATGTATTCGATGGGACTCCGATCCTTGATATCAAACCCTATATAAAAGACTTAGATACAAAATCTGATGCAAATTACGGCTGGCTTAAAGAAATGGAAGATTATGAACACCTTCTTTTACACATAAAAGGGATCCCTCATGACTACTGATAAAACATATATTGATCAAACCATAATCCAAAATTCCATTCATGGATACTTTAAGCACCCCGGCACACTAATGATAAAAAAAAATGATAATAGGAAACAGCTCTTTTCAACAAATGATGCAGAGAAAATTTTAGACTTACATTGATAGTGAAAGGATGTGTGTCTATGGACAGTAAAGAAAAAATTAAAAAAGTCAAAAAAAGAGATGGCCGAGTGGTTCCTTTTGATCGTCAAAAGATTATCAATGCCATTTTGAAAGCCATGAAATCTGTAAAGGAAGGGAATCTTGAAAAAGATCCTATCCGAGTAGCAGAAAAAGGGGTTAAAGAATTAGAAAATAAATTTTTCCCTAACTATATTCCTGGTATTGAAGATATACAGGATGTTGTTGAAGAAAAACTCATATTGACGGATTTTCCAAAGACAGCTAAGTCATACATTTTGTATCGCCAAGAAAGAGCAAAAATCAGAGAAAAGCAAAAAGCTGTCCCTAAAAAAGTCAAGGATCTAGCTCAGAAAAGCAAAGAATATTTTCAGGATTCCTTAGGAGAATTCATCTATTACAGAACTTATTCCCGGTGGATCCCTGATGAACAGAGGAGAGAAACTTGGATTGAAACAGTGGATAGGTATATTGATTTTATGCGCGAGACTTTAGGAAATAAAATAACAAAAGAAAAATACAATGAAATTCGAGATTATATCCTCAATCAAAAAACAATGCCTTCCATGCGTCTTATGTGGGCGGCTGGAAAGGCAACCAAAGCCACCAATGTGGCAACCTATAATTGTTCCTATATAGCTCCCAGAAGACTCAAAGATTTTGCGGAGATCATGTATCTTCTTATGTGCGGAGCCGGAGTAGGATTTTCAGTTGAAAACCAAAACGTCCAGCAATTCCCTATCATAAAACATCAAATCGTAGAAACACTCCCTGTCCATGTTATTGAGGACAGCAAAGAAGGATGGGGAGATGCATTGACCATTGGTATGAAAACCTGGTATGAAGGCAAGGACATCAAATATGATTACTCTAAAATAAGACCTTACGGGGCACGACTCAAAACAATGGGAGGTATCAGCTCCGGACCCGAACCCTTAAAGTCACTTTTGGATTTTACCAGAAAGAAAATTTTAAGCAACCAGGGGATGAGGCTAAGCAGTCTGGATGTCCATGACATCATTTGCAAGATCGGGCAGTTAGTGGAAATGGGGGGAGTGAGGAGAAGCGCTCTTATCTCACTCTCTGATCTGGAAGATGAAAAAATAAGAGACTCAAAGAGCGGCCATTACTACATCACCAATCCTCAGCGATCCATGGCTAACAATTCAGCTGTGTACAACAAAAAACCTTCGGCCACCAAATTTATGGAAGAATGGCTGTCTCTGGCAAAAAGCGGTACCGGAGAAAGAGGTATTTTCAACAGAGCCGGCCTAAAAAAACAGATGCCTCCTCGAAGATGGAAAAAATTCGAAAAATACCTGTATACATCAGGAACCAATCCCTGCGGAGAGATCACACTCAGAGACAGACAGTTTTGCAATCTCACTGAAATTGTGGCCCGACCGGGAGATACGGAACAATCGTTACTAAAGAAAGCTGAAATCGCCGCTATTCTCGGAACCTATCAATCAAGCCTCACAGATTTTCCCTATATTTCCAAAGAATGGAAAAGAAATTGCGAAGAAGAAAGGCTGCTCGGAGTCTCTATCACCGGCCAATGGGACTGCCCTGCTGTGCGCCATCCCAAGGTGTTAAAAAAAATTTACAAAAAAATCTTAGAAACAAACAAAAAATACGCCCAGAAATTAAACATCAATCCTTCCACATCGGTCACTTCAGTCAAACCATCAGGGACTGTCTCTCAATTAGTCAACACTGCTCCAGGGATGCATCCCAGGCACAGCCCTTATTATATTAGAAGAATTCGCATCTCAGCCGGAGATCCTCTCTGTAAGATGCTGAGAGAGCAAAAGGTTCCCTATCATCCAGAAGTGGGGCAAACCGAGGCGACCGCCACTACTTATGTTTTTGATTTCCCAGTCAAAGCCCCAAATAAATCAACCTTTAAAAAAGACCTGAACGCCATCGATCAACTGGAATACTGGAAGATGGTTAAAGAAAACTACACGGAACACAATCCTTCGCAGACTATCCTCACAGATGATGATGAATGGATAAAAGTAGCTAACTGGTTGTATGAAAATTGGGATATCATCGGTGGACTCACTTTTTTGCCCAAAGACAATACAGTCTACCAGCTGGCCCCTTTTGAACAAATAACTAAAGAAGAATATGAAAAATTGATCTCGGAATTTCCGGAAATCGACTTTTCCCAAATTCTTGTTTATGAAAAAGAAAAAGAGATTGAAGGCAGATCTTATTCAATTCAAATATGATTTTAAAATTTAAGGAAAGAGATAGGATTGATCAATGTATAAAATAATATCAAAACAAAAATTAGCCCCTAAAATCCATCTACTCAAAATCAAGGAACCTATTTTGGCGAAAAAGTCCCAACCAGGTCAGTTTGTTGTCCTTAAAATAGATGAAGAGGGGGAACGGATTCCACTCAATATTGCTGATTGGGATGAAAATGAAGGAAGCATTGATGTTGTCTTTTTTGAGAAAGGAGCCACCACGCTCAAGTTGGCTTTGTTGAACGAAGGTGATTCTATTGTTAGCCTTGCGGGCCCCTTGGGCTTGCCCACTCAGATTGAAAAATTCGGCCACGTCGTCTGTCTTGCAGCAGGAGTTGCTGCCGGTTTCATTATACCTATCGCAAAAGCCATGAAACAGAAAGGAAATAAAGTCACTTCTCTTATATGGCAAAAAAATAAAAAGATGGTGTTTTGGGAGAATCGCCTGGCGGGGGCAAGCGATCGACTCATCATAGCCACAGAGGACGGGTCCTACGGTCAAAAAGGGCCCGCTCCCATGATATTAAAAAAAATGTTGGAAAATGGAGACACGATCGATCGGATTAATGTCATGGGACCAGGTCCTATGCTGAAAGCTTGTTCAGACATTACAAGCCCATATGGCATTAAAACTATTGTCAGTCTTCACTCGATAATGATCGATGGAATCGGCATGTGTGGATCATGCAGAGTTTCAGTGGGAGGTAAAACCAAATTTGCATGTGTGGATGGGCCTGATTTTGATGGACATCAGGTCGATTGGAAATTATTTTCCGCACGTAACAACATCTATAAAAATGAAGAGAAGATAGCCGTTGAACAGCATTTTTCTTAATGCTGCGGCTATTTTAGATTGGAGTCATTATGGAAAAAATCAACCTTAACAGAATCCCAATGCCTAAACAAAAACCAAAGACTCGGATTAAAAATTTTGATGAGGTGGCTCTGGGCTATAACTCACAACAATCAAAAAATGAAGCAGACCGCTGCATTCAATGTCCAAATCCGACCTGTATTGAAGGATGCCCTGTAGAGATAAACATTCCTGGATTTATTAAGGCTATAAAGGATGATGATATGCCCGAAGCCTTAAAAATACTTAAAGAAAAAAACAGCCTTCCTGGTATATGTGGGAGAGTTTGCCCTCAGGAGGTCCAGTGCGAAGAAAAATGTGTTTTTTCCAAAAAGGGCGCTCCCATCGCCATTGGTCGTTTGGAACGCTATGTTGCGGATTGGGAACAAGAGCATTTGAAATCTTCTGGTCAATCATATATAAAACTAAAACCAACAGGGAAACGGGTAGCTGTGGTGGGAGCTGGACCAGCTGGACTAACCGTATCTGCTGATTTAGCCAAATTAGGACATCAGGTGACCATATTCGAGGCTCTCCATACTCCTGGAGGGGTTTTAACCTATGGAATCCCAAATTTCAGACTGCCTAAAAATATTGTCAACAGTGAAATTGACTATGTGAAATCTTTGGGAGTTCAAATTGAATTAGACTCTGTGGTGGGCAAAAAAATGACCATTGACGAGCTTTTAGACAATAACTTCCAGGCTGTGTTTATAGGTGTGGGAGCTGGTCTGCCCATGTTCTTGAATATTCCCGGAGAAAATCTCAATGGTGTTTATTCTGCCAATGAATTTTTAACCCGGGTCAATTTAATGAAAGCCTATAAATTCCCTGACTATTATACGCCTATTAAAATGGGAAAAAGGATAGCTGTCATCGGAGGAGGGAATGTGGCCATGGATTCTGCCAGAACAGCTCTTCGGCTTGGTTCAGATGAAGTATCCATTGTGTACCGACGATCTGAAGTGGAGATGCCGGCTCGTCAGGAAGAAATAGAAAATGCCAAGGAAGAGGGTATAAAATTTAGGTTCTTAACCAATCCTAAAAAATTTTTGGGCAATGAGAGGTATTGGCTCGAGGGGATGGAATGCCATAAAATGAAATTAGGGGAACCAGATAAAAGCGGCCGACGGCGTCCTATAACCATTCCTGGTAATGAGTTCATTATGAATGTGGATATTGCAGTCGTAGCCTTAGGCACCACACCGAATCCTCTCATTGCAGCCAGCGATAAAGATCTCGAATTCACAAAGAAAGGCACGATTATTGCTGACGAAAAAACAGGAAAAACAACAAAACCAGGAGTTTGGGCTGGAGGGGATATAGCCAGCGGCTCAGCTACTGTCATCAGTGCCATGGGAGCAGGCCAGCGAGCCGCAAAATCCATACATGATTATCTTTTGGGTTCAGACTAAAAAATATATTTTTTGAACCTCTTGATTCCCATTAGATTTTCCCTGTGGATACGGAAGAATCCTAAGATTTATCAAAAAAGCATTCCCAAAGGCTGACCTTTATGTTGGAGATATAGATAAGCACGCCTTGAAATTATTTGAAAAAGAATTTAACGTCATTCCTGTTCAATCAGATAAAAATTTCAAAAAAATGATTGCTTTTGGGAACACATCAGTTGTTTCCCTCTTGCGCTATAATAAAGATATTGATATGGTATTTGAGAATAAGGAAAATATTAAAAGAGATTTATGGAGAGTATGCATAGGAGGATGAAAAGTGAAAAAAAGAGGCTGGTTATTAAATTTTTTTGTCACTTTTGTCATAACATTCATCGTAGCCGGAGTGGTCACACTTCTGTGGAGCCTGATAGCGCATGGTGAGGCTCAGATAGACTGGGAGACATCCGTTTTGTTTGCCGTTATATTCAGCGTTGTTATCCCAATGCTGGACCGGTGGAAAAGAGGATAAAGAGCCTCCAAATCAGTGATAAAGTTCTTTTCATCGATAAAAGTCTCCCTATTTCTTCTTGTCATTATTATTCTCGCCACTACCCTTGGCACACTGATACCCCAAGGAAGGAATGTTGACGCGTATACAGAAAAATACGGAAACTGGGCGCCTTTTCTTATAAAATCGGGAATAACGCGTCTCTACCAATCCCCCTGGTATCTTTTTTTGTTGGTTCTGTTCTCTCTAAATATCACTGTCTGCTCCCTCACCCGCATCAAGAAAAAATTCACGCAGGCATTCAAACCTCAAATCATGACCGAAGAAAAAAATCTGGAGACCCTGAGCCTAAAAAAATCATTTACATATCCTCGATCTGTTCCCCAGGCGGAAAAAAGGCTCAAAGAAATTCTGAGAACAAAAGGCTATAAGGTCCAAGGGCAATCAACCCAGGGACGTCACTTTATCCTCGCCCGTAAAAGATATTGGGGGCTTTTCGGATCCGATATCGTTCATTTGGGAATTTTAATCGTGATTTTAGGAGGCTTTATAAGCGGGGCTGGCAGTTTCAGAGAAAACTTAGCGCTTGCTGCGGAAGAAACTAAATCCGTTCCCTGGGCAGACTTTTCGTTAAGACTCGATCGATTCGAAACCCTTTATTACAGGGATGGAAGTGTCAAAGACTGGAAGAGCACTCTCTCCGTCATCAAAAACAACCAGAACATTCTGACAAAAACCATTGAAGTCAATCATCCCCTTTCTTTTAAAGGCTTTGTTTTTTATCAGAGCGGTTATGGATGGGACTGGAGGAATCCAGAAGTCGAACTTGCACTGGAAAGGAAAGCAGGAAATGCTCTTTCCCAATCCATCAGAACCAGGGTTGGCGAGAAAACTTCCATCACAGAAAAAGAAATTGGGATAGAACCTGTGTACTTTGTCCCGGATTTTGTTCTCACGGAAGAGAACAAAGTGACCACACGCTCTCTTGAGCCAAACAATCCGGCCGTTTATGTGAGAATCTCGGAAACAGAAAAAATCGTCTTTTCCGGATGGCTGTTCCTGAAATACCCTGAATTTAACACCCGGGATTCCCAAAGTGATTCAGGTCTGTCCGTAAAATTTAAGGATTTTAAAGCCCAAGCATATTCGGTCATACAAATAGCCAGAGACCCGGGAGCACCGTTCATCTGGGCAGGATGTTTCTTTGTGATGAGCGGCCTTTTTCTGGCTTTTTACTTTATTCCCAGGCAAATAAGGTTTCTGATAAAAAAAGAAAGCAAACACACCAAGATCTACGCCGGGGGAACGGCAAAAAAAGCCAAAGACTCTTTAAAAGGGGAATTTGACAGCATACTCGAATCGTTCAGGAGAACAGGATGACTGAGAGCGCTTTTTTTTTGATCGCCTTTACCTTGTATGCGGTTTCAGCTGCCTTCCTCTTTGTGTATCTTTTTTCGGAAAAAGACAAGTGGGCCCGGATAGGATATCACATTATTCTTGCAGGATTTATCCTACACACCGCTGCCCTTGTTGCAAGAACCCTGGAAAGCGGGCATGCTCCGTTTACAAACATGTATGAATCCCTCTCTTTTCTTGCCTGGTGCGGGGCTCTTGCTTATGTGTCGATGGAAGGGAAATACAAAATAAGAAAAGCCGGCCCTTATTTCATACTGATCATCATCGTTCTCATGGCTCTTGCCTCTTCTCCCCTTATGCCCAAAGAGACCAGACCGCTCATGCCCGCTCTGCAGAGCTACTGGCTGTGGCTTCATGTCTCTGTCACTCTTCTGGGAGAAGCCTTTTTTGCCATGGCTTTTGTGACCAGTATTCTGTATCTCATAACGGGATCCAATAAATCAGCCCGGTTCAAGCAAAAAAAAGGCCTCACTCCTGAAAGGCTGGACTTTCTATCCTACAAATGCATTGCTGTAGGATTCCCTCTCTTCACTCTTGGAGGGCTGGTTTTCGGAATGATATGGGCGTATAAAGCCTGGGGGAGATACTGGGGATGGGATCCAAAGGAAGTCTGGAGCCTTATCACATGGTTCGTGTTCGCTCTTTATCTTCATACCCGGCTCGTCATGGGCTGGAAGGGAAAGCGCTCTGCCATTATAGCGGTTATCGGATTTCTGGCGGCTCTGTTTACTTATTTCGGAGTGAACTACCTTTTAGCCGGATTGCACAGTTACTTATAATCAAGGTTAGACTATTAATTGATCCCGGTTATCTCTCCCTTATCAGTGATGTCAATGCGTTCCGCGGCCGGAGTTTTGGGAAGCCCGGGCATGGTCATGATATCTCCGCAGTACACCACCACAAATCCGGCTCCGGAACTGACTGAAACATCGGTCACTATCAGAGTGAAATCCTTGGGCCTTCCCAGAAGCTCTTTGTCATCTGACAGGGACGCCTGGGTCTTGGCAACACAAATGGGAAATTCCTTGAAGCCCTCTTCTTCTATACGCTGGATCTTCCTTCGTATTTTCCCTTCCATAGCCACTGACTTGGCGCCGTAGATGTTTCTGGCTACCCTTTCGATTTTTTCCACAAGCGGCATATTTGATTCATAGGTGTATTTAAAATCTTGTCTGCCCTCATCCGCTGCCTCCATTGCCAGTTCGCCCAACTCTTTTCCTCCCCGGCTTCCTTCTGCCCAAAGCCGGCTCTCCGCCGCTCTTGCGTTTTCGCCCTGGCAGAGCTTTTTGACTCTGTCGACCTCCGCATCTGTATCTGTCGTGAATCGATTCACAGCCACCACCAGAGGGATCCCGAAACCTTTCATGTTCTCAATATGCTTCTGTAAATTTTCGAATCCTTTTTCAATGGCACCCAGATTTTCCGTTTGAAGGTCTTTGCGTTCGACTCCTGCATGATGTTTCAGCGCTCTCACGGTTGCGACCAGCACCACGGCATCCGGCGGAGGAATATGACCAGTTCTCACCACGATATTGAAAAACTTCTCCGCACCCAGGTCCGAACCGAATCCTGTTTCAGTGACCACGTAGTCAGAAAGCTGAAGCGCCATCCGAGTGGCGATCACAGTGTTGGTCCCATGGGCAATATTGGCAAAAGGTCCTCCATGGATCAAGGCAGGTGTGCCTTCAAGGGTCTGGACAATATTGGGTTTCATGGCATCTTTGAGAAGAGCGGCCATAGAACCCTGTGCGTTTATCTGGCGGGCAAAAACAGGCTCTCTCTCAGAAGAATAACCAATCGTGATACTCCCCAGCTTTTCTTTCAGATCTTTGATGTTTTTGGAAAGACAAAGAATAGCCATGACCTCAGAAGCTGCGGTTATATCCATCCCGGTTTCCCTGGCAATGCCCCTTAGAGGGCCGCCGATCCCTACCACCACTTCTCTGAGAACCCGGTCATCCACATCCAGGACACGCTTCCAGGTCACGCGCCTGCAGTCCAGAAGACCACACGGCCCGTCAAAATGCAGTCGGTTGTCCACCATGGCCGCAAGAAGATTATGGGCTGATGTGACGGCGTGAAGGTCACCGGTGAAATGAAGATTGATTTCATCCGAAGGCTCGACCTGGGCCTTCCCTCCTCCGGTAGCGCCTCCTTTGAGACCGAACACAGGCCCTAAGGAAGGCTCTCTGAGGGCTGCCGTTGTTTTTTTCTTCATGCTGTTTAGAGTATCTGCCAAACCTATGGTGGTGAGGGTTTTCCCTTCCCCGGAAGGAGTCGGGGTCATAGCGGTCACCATGACCAGCTTTCCTCTCCTGCCTTTGGGATTAAAACTATCCTTTTTGTTTACTTTAGCCTTGTACTTTCCATAGTACTCAAGCTCATCTTTTTTTATCCCGATTTTGGCAGCGATCTGCTCAATAGGAATAAGGGAAGGATTTTTTGATAATGGGCGGTCTTTATCCATGGTGCCTCCTTTACGCTTTATGAATATATCATGAAAGAGCCATCTTTTCTATGTTTACCTCGAAAATCAGCCTTGACAAAAGATGAATAAAAAACATACATATAGAATGTCTGACTTCAAATCAAAGCAAAGAGTGTATAAACTTGTTATGAAAAAGAAACCGGTATGTATCATTTTGACACTCTTGACAGCTGCAGGTACTTCGTATCCCCAGACAATCCATTTAAAAGGGCTGGTTACAAGCTGGCTGGCAGGAAGCGCCAAAAAAGCAGTTCAGCCATTCATTGGGCTCCGGTATATCCCCTCTTTTTCCATAGAACACCCTTTCGATAAAGGGTACTCTTTGGATGCCGAGTTTTCACTAAATGCTTACGGGAATCTTAATTTTCATTCGGTGAAAGATGTTGAATCAGACGGTGACATAAAACCTTACAGAATGTGGGTGCGTTTTTCAACCAAGCGTTTTGAAGCACGACTGGGTCTTCAAAAAATAAACTTCGGTTCTGCTTACATGTTCAGGCCTTTGATGTGGTTTGACCGGCTGGACCCCAGGGATCCTCTCATGCTCACAGACGGCGTTTACGGTCTTCTGCTTCGCTATTATTTTTTGAACAATGCCAATATCTGGCTCTGGGGGCTTTATGGAAACAACGACACTAAAGGATGGGAGTTTATTGCCAACTCTCGTAAAACCGCGGAATTCGGGGGAAGAGCCCAGATCCCTGCAGGGAAAGGAGAGCTTGGATTTTCCTTTCACCAACGCACTATTGACATAAGCGAAACGCTTCAGGAAATAGGCCTGGCTGACGAACAAGACATACCGGAAAACCGCTTTGCTGTAGACGGGAAATGGGATATCGGCATCGGCATATGGTTTGAAGGAGCTGTGTTCAAACAAAAATCCTCCTGGATTACTAACCCCTGGCAGCAGATGCTTACTTTGGGAGCTGACTATACCTTTGGTATTGGAAACGGGCTCAATGTCGTAGGAGAACACTTTATTTTCGGACAGAGCTCTGAATTTCTCTCATCAGGGGAAAGTCTCGAGTTCTCAGCTGTCATGCTCAATTATCCTTTGGGACTGCTGGATTCCATTTCCGGGATAGTCTACTATGACTGGGAAAATCATGACTTTTACCGATTTATTAACTGGCAGAGGACTTATGACAGGTGGCAGATTTATGTCATGGGATTCTGGAATCCTGAAGAATTCCTCATATACCAGACAAATACGGACAGCAGCCTTTTCACGGGAACAGGGTTTCAAATTATGGTAGTATATAATTATTAACCTAGAGGAAGGTGACAATGCAAAATTCAGCATTAATCAAGACCCAGGATTTGGTCAAAATCTATCCGGTGGGATGGAAGGAGCTGGTCGCTCTTGACCACGTCAACCTTGAATTCAAAACCGGTGAATTTGCCGGATTGGTCGGCCCCAGCGGCTCAGGAAAAACCACTCTTCTGAATATCGTAGGCTCTCTGGATTCCCCCACAAAAGGAGATGCTGTGGTCATGGGCGAGAAAATCAGCTCGCTTTCACACAAACAGGCCGCCACCCTCAGAAAAAAACACATAGGCTTTATCTTCCAGACATTCAACCTTCTTCCGGTCTACAATGTGTATGAAAACGTGGAGATCTCTCTGCTGCTTTTGGGGCTGACCCATGAAGAGCGGAAAAAGAAAGTGATGCAGGCCCTGGAATGGGTCAAGCTGGCAGACAGAGTCAAATCAAGACCGGCTCAGCTTTCCGGTGGGCAGTGCCAGCGGGTTGCCATTGCCCGGGCCGTAGTTAAAGAGCCGGCCATCATTTTAGCGGATGAACCCACAGCCAACCTGGATGCGGAAAACTCATACAATATTCTAGAAACAATGGTGGAGTTGAACGAGGAACTGAACACGACTTTTATATTTGCCACACACGACGAAAAAGTCATCCGGTACCTGCGCCGCAAAATCACTCTTTTCGACGGAAGAGTGGCCAAAGACGAACAGGTCACTCCTCACCGGAAAGGAGAAAACCCATGACCTTGTTTAAGCTGGCATTTAGAAACCTTATAGGAGCAGGGCTCAGGACATGGCTGAATGTCGTGGTGCTGTCCTTTTCTTTTGTGGTCATCATCTGGATGCAGGGCGTTTTAAAAGGGATGAACAATCAGGCAGTGACTTCTTTAGTGGATGCGGAATATGCCGGAGGGCAGTACTGGCACGAAAGCTATGATCCCTATGATCCTCTCTCCCTGCAGGATGCCCACGGAAAACTCCCTGATGAGTTAAAGGACCTCGTTGAAAAAGGAAAGGCCACCCCTGTTCTTATCATCCAGGGCACAGCCTACCCTGAAGGCCGGATGATGACCCTTCTCATGAAAGGAATCGATCCTGACCAGAAGATCATATCCCTTCCTTCCTCTTTCCTGAACGAAAAAACCGAAGAAATTCCCGCTGTTATCGGGAACCGTATGTCAGAAAACACGGGTCTTAAAGCCGGAGATTCCGTCACACTGAGATGGAGGGATGCAAACGGGACCTTTGATGCCCGGGATGCCCTTATTGTCCAGGTCATGAGAACTACTGTCCAGTCCATTGACCAGGGCCAAATATGGATCCCCCTTGAAAAATTAAGGGAACTCTCAAATATGGAAGAGGAAGCCACTCTCCTGACCGTTGATAGAGACATCTTAGACCTACCTCAAGTGAACGGATGGGAATTCAAGAGCCTGGATTTTCTCATCAAAGATATAACACAGCTTGTGAAGACCAAAACATCAGGATCTTCGATCTTCTATGTCATACTCCTCCTTCTGGCAATGCTGGCTATCTTTGATACCCAGGTTTTATCACTTTTCCGCAGAAAAAAAGAGATCGGCACACTCATGGCCATGGGTTTTACCCGGACTAAAGTCATAGGGCTTTTCACTATTGAAGGAGCCATGCACGCCGTGCTGGCTGCTCTGGTGGCGGCTTTGTACGGAATACCGTTTTTGACCTGGTTTGCCAAAACAGGATGGCCTCTTCCGGAATCAATGGACAGCTACGGATTTGCCATAGGAGAAAAAATATTCCCGGTATACAGTGCTGGTCTTGTTGTTGGAACCACCCTCCTGATTCTTTTGGTCACCACTCTTGTCAGTTTTCTTCCCACAAGAAAAATAGCTAAGCTCAAACCTACTGATGCCTTGAGAGGAAAAAGCTCATGATAAAATTTCTCATCAAAGGAGTCTTAAGAGACCGGGCTAGAAGCCTTTTCCCGGTCTTGACCGTGACCGCAGGAGTGTTTCTAAGCGTAGTGGGATTCAGCTGGATAAATGGGATCCAGTCCAATTGGGTGGAGGTCACAGCCAAATACAACACTGGCCATCTCCGGGTCATGAGCCGGGCTTATGCCGATGAGGTGGAACAGGTTCCCAATGACCTGGCATACATAGGAGTCGACCGGCTTTTAGACAATTTAAGACAGGATTTTCCGGAACTGACATGGACTCCCAGAATCAAATTTGGAGGCTTGCTGGACATTCCGGATGAAAATGGAGAAACAAAAGTGCAGGGGCCCTGTATGGGGATGGCGCTCGACCTTTTATCAGAAGACAGCCCTGAGAAAAAAATACTGAACCTCAAGGATTCCATAATCAGGGGAAGGTATCCTGAAGAACCGGCCGAAATACTCGTTACCGAAGAATTTGCCCAAAGGCTCGGGATATCTATGGGGGGGACAGCCACCCTTATAAGCGCCACCATGTACGGAAGCATGTCCATCGCCAACTTTACGGTCACGGGAACTGTCCGGTTCGGAGTCACTGCCATGGACCGCAGCAGCATTATTGCTGACATCTACGAAATCCAGAGAGTGTTGGATATGGAAAACACAGCCGGAGAAGTGCTGGGATTCTTTAAAACAAACCTGTATGACAATGAACAAGCTGAGGAAATCACAGAGCGTTTCAATGCAAAATACAGTGACAAAGAGGATGAATTCTCTCCCTGCATGGGAACTCTTCTCAAGCAGAGCGGGATGGAAGATATATTAGGTATGGTTGATATGTACGGAGAAGTTATTATCATAGTTTTTATTGTGGTTATGTCCA
The DNA here is from genome assembly GCA_964611275.1 of uncultured Eubacteriales bacterium. Taxonomy (GTDB): domain Bacteria; phylum Acidobacteriota; class Aminicenantia; order Aminicenantales; family Aminicenantaceae; genus WJMT01. The sequence goes on along the minus strand of CAZSZS010000185.1, from coordinate 1,738 downwards.
TAGTATTATGGAATGCAGGACTGATGGGAAGCCTGAGGCGGTACGGAGAAATCGGAGTGCGGCTGGCTATAGGAGAGGACAAAGGACATCTTTACAGATCCCTTATCATAGAGTCTCTGATCATAGGTTTCATAGGTTCAGTCATGGGAACCGTGCTCGGCCTGCTTGTTTCTTACTATCTTCAGGAAACAGGGATCAACATCGCTTTTATGATGCAAAACTCCACTTTGATGATGTCTGATACCTTTCGGGCCGACGTCAATGCGGTCAGTTATTACATTGGATTTATCCCAGGGCTGGCTGCGACTTTCCTGGGAAGCCTTTTCTCAGGCTTGGGCATCTACAAAAGAAAGACTTCTCAGTTGATGAAGGAGTTAGAGACATGAAACATGTAATATGTATCCTTATATTTCCTTTGATTTTAATGATGACAGCGGTTCTTACAGGTCAGGAACAGCTCCCGGATGGAGAATGGGTCCTGAAAAAAGTGGATGAGAACTACGGGTCTGACAATAAAATCATGGTAGCGACCATGATCATTCACGGGCGCCGGGGATCAAGGGAAGTCACATCAAAGACCTGGGTCAGAGGAAATGACGAATCCTTTACCGAATACCTGGCTCCGCCCAGAGAACAGGGCACTAAAATGCTCAAACTCGGTGACCAGCTGTGGATGTATTCCCCGTCTACAGACCGGACCATACAGATCTCAGGGCATATGCTTCGGCAGTCTGTCATGGGCTCAGATCTTTCGTATGAAGACATGATGGAAGACCCCAAGCTGCAGAATATGTACAGCGCCCATGTTACAGGGGAAGAGAGCTATATGGACCGCCCCTGCTGGATGCTTGAGCTCACTTCCATTAAGGAAGACATTGCCTATCACTCCAGAAAAATATGGGTGGACAAGGAAAGATTTGTGGCACTCAAAGAGGATAGGTTTGCCCTGGGCGGGAAATTACTAAAAACCACTGAAGTAAAAAAAGTAGAAAAAATAGATAACCGCTGGGTGCCTACTCATGCCCTGTTTAAAGATGTGCTGAAATCAGGACAAGGAACAGAATTCGTTGTGGACTCCATGGAATTCAACGCAGAAATCCCGGATTATATCTTCACCAAGGCTGCTCTCAGAAGATAAAATTTTGACCTCCATGCCTGTATCCAAAGCTGTTGTCAGAATACCTCCGGAAAATTTCTCTCAGGGAATCACATCCTCTGGCCTGGGAAAGCCTGACTATGGACTGGCCCTCAAACAGCACAGCGATTACTGCCAGGCATTGAAAGACTGTGGTGTCAATCTGATAATCCTTGAAAAGGACACTGACTATCCTGACTCCACTTTTGTAGAAGACACCGCTGTAGTCAATGAAAAATGTGCGGTCATCACAAGACCCGGAGATAGAAGAAGGCGCGGGGAAGAAGTGAAAATAAAAGAAGTGCTTTCCAGGTATAGAGATACAGAGCGCATCAAAGAGCCGGGAACCGTGGACGGAGGAGATGTGCTGAGAATAGAGGACAAGTATTATATTGGCCTCTCCCAAAGAACCAACCGGCAGGGGGGAGACCAACTCAGCGAAATCCTAAAAAAATACGGATATGAATCTGTGTTTATAAAAGTCACAAACATGCTTCATCTCAAATCTGGAGTCAACTATCTTGATAAAGGCGTGATTCTTATACGAAAAAAAAATATCCGGCAAAACATATTTTAAGGCTTTCAATAAAAAAACGTTAAGCC
>CAZSZS010000184.1:0-11689 GCA_964611275.1 uncultured Eubacteriales bacterium | reverse complement strand
CTAAAAGTGCCAGGTGGAGAGGAAGGGGATGTAAGTTATCATCAGCACGGATACCAGCTGAATAAAAAAGAAAAGGATAATGCTTCTGTAGATTTTCTGCATGGGTTCTTCGAATCTGTAGGAAGCAAGAAACAGATTCAGGCCTACGGGCGGGGTGAGATAACCCAATTCCATATTGGCCAGGAAGATGATGCCGAGATGGACCGGGTGTATTTGAAAGACATGGCCCAAAGGGACGATAAGGGGAACGATAACCAGGATGGCAGAAAAAATATCCATAAAAAAACCAGTGACAAGCAAACACAGATTCAGAAGAAGGAGAAAAATATATTTCGAACCGATATGAACCTGGGCCCAATCTGCCAGCTTCACAGGGACCTGAGCGTCCACCATAAAATAGGATAAGGCTTTAGCGATCGCAATGATAGACAGGACTCCCCCTATGATTGGGATGGCTTTTTTAATGATACTGGAGAGGCCTTTTATTTTTATGTCCTTGGTTAGGACCAGCTCAACGATCAGGATATAGACCACAGCCACAGCTCCGCTCTCCACCAGAGTGGTGAGCCCACCGAAATAAGAACTCAGTATGATAACAGGAAGAAGTATTTCCCAGATGGAAATTTTTAAAGACTTGACCGCTTCCTTTATTTTAAAAGGTTCTTTTGGGATCTTTTTTTTATACGAATACACAATCCCTACCACCGCCATGGCCAGTATCATGAGTGATCCCGGAAGAAGACCCCCTATGAACATGTCTTTTATGCTGATCTGAGCTGTCACTCCGTAGATGATAATAGGAAGACTCGGCGGGAACAGGAGGCCGATACTTCCTGATGCGGTCAAAAGCCCGGTGCTGAATTTTTTCTTATACTTGCCTTTTCTGAGGACCATTAAAAGAAAGCCGCCTAAAGCCAGAACGGTCACACCTGAAGCCCCGGTAAATGTGGTGAAAAAAGCGCAGGCGAGAACGCTCACCACTGCAAGGCCACCAGGGAACCAGGAAAAGAAAGATCTAAACAGCCCTACGATCCTTTCCCCGGCTTTGCTTTCTGAGAGAAGAAAGCCCGCGACCGTGAACAGAGGTATGGCCGGAATGGAATGACTGATAAGAAGGGTGTAGGCTTCATTTGGAACGACTTCAAGAGGAATTCCTGATTTGGCAAAGAGAAGATAGGCTATTCCTCCGAGGACAATGAAGATCCTCATTCCAAAGACTGAAGTGAGAATAAGGAGTATGATCAGGGGCAAGGCAGTGAATGAGATAAAGTTATTAAATCCAGTGGAAAGGATTTCGAATATTTTTGGAGATTTCCCGGTTAAGCCTGTGAGTGAGTTCAGTATTGGCTCAATAGAGAGAAGAGTCCCGAGGAAGAATCCCGATAAAGCAGAAACCATTTTATATGTTCTTTTTTCAAGATGAAAGCTGAATCTAAGAGCCATGACAAAATATCCCACAGCCATGAGCAGAGTGATGTATTTCAAACTGAACAGGCCCACTTTTTGCTGGGCTGTGAAACCGTTAATGGAAAAAGAAAGTGAAGCCCAGGCAAACGCTGATGTGAAACAACAGGCCAGAGAAGAGACAGTCAGATTGATAAATGACTTGGTTTTTTTTGAAAGATTGAAGCTGAGAGTGAGTGAAAGGTGTTTTTTTTCTCTGGTTGTGACCATGCCCCCTAAAAAAGTAAGGATGAGGACAAGGTGGTGTATATAACCTGTGGAATTCGGAACACCTGTATGGAATAATTTTCTTGCCGTCACTTCTATTACAGGAATGAGGGCAAGAAGGAAGACGATAAAGAAAACGAGCCGGTCTTCGAATTTATGTATGGTCTTCAGAATGGTCTTTTTTTTCATTTAACTTATGATTATCATTCAGATGCTGTTTGACTTCATTATAGATTTCGTTTGAAAACACGTTGTCCACAAGAACTGCTATCCCTTTTTCCGCTGTTTTTTCCCAATGTATAAGCGATTCCTGCGGAACTTCATTTATTATTAATCCGTTTTCTTTCATTGTTTCAATAGCCTCTTCCTCCAATTTTGTCCTGTCTGTGCTGAGTTGTTCGGAAATATCCTGGGTGGCTTTGAGCATTTCTTCTTTATATTTGTCAGGAACTCTGTCCCAGACTTTTTGAGTTAAAACTATGCCGCCCACTACAGGAGCGATTTTAAGAGAGCACATATTGGGAGCAAGGGGGAAATACTGGCCTGAAGCGGCCATAAGCGGGGTCAAATAGAAAGAGTCCACCATTCCGCTCTGGAGTCCCATCATGAGGTCTTTAAGGTCATTCGGAACAATATGATACCCGGACCTTTTCCATGCCTGTTCAAGTTCAGGCTCTCCTGTTGTGAAAGAAAGCTTATGCTTTTTTAAATCTTCCGGATACAAGACTCTGTTTTTGGAAAAAATATGAACCCATCCTACTGTAGACCAGATAATGATTTTGAATCCGTTCTTTTCTATTTCCTTTTCAAAAGCAGGTTTCATCTTTTTGAGCACATAGTCCAGCTCTTGATGGGATGAGATGAGAAAGGGGATATTGAGCACATAGATGTCTGAATATATCTTGGTAAGGCCGCGGTTCGTAAAGACACCTCCGCCAAGTATGCCCATTCTCATTTTTCTTAAGGTGTCTGCCTCATTCCCTGCAATACCTCCGGGATAGATCTGCAGTTCCACTTCTCCGTGAGTGATTTCCTGCCATTTCTGGTTGAGTATTCTTAAAGCGTCGTCCCATGGCGACCGTTTCGGGGCTATGCTTCCTATTTTGATAGTGGTTGATTGAAGGAAACCGGACAGGGTTGTGATCAAAAACACGATTGACATTATGAGTGATAAGGATTTACTTTTCATTTTTTTTCCATAATTTTATTTTACTTCCACAAAATAATCCTCAATATGCTCAAGCATCCATGTTGCTTTTTTTTGATTGATAGTATTTTGAAGTCTTAGAGAGATATATTTATCAGGATCGATTTTGAGTGCTTGGTTTAAAAGAGATTTGAATTCTGTAATATTCTGTTCTTTTACAGATACGGTTGAGGCCAAGGAAAGATAAGGCGATGTGGATCTGCCTTTGGATAATTCGACTGCTTTTTTGAAATGCGCTCTGGCTTTTTGTGAGCTTCCTCCCATGTATTCAGGGATGGAACCATAGTAAAGTATTAAGAAATCATGAACAGATCCGCTGTTGAAATGTTCGTCGAGCTCCAGCACTTTATTCATCATTGCTTCTGCCTGGGGAAGTGTTATACCGAGTTTCATATCAAAAGGATCTATGGAATAAGCCGCCACCCATCCGGCTGAAGCCCAGTACAGAGCAGGCACATCATCCTTTTTGATTCCGTCAAGAGCCTGTTTGAATTTTTTAGATTTGAGATTCTCAAGAAAACCCGGATGCTTCATCTCGAGCAGCTCTAGAGTATAGTCTCTTCCCCTTAAATAAAGATTTTTAGCTCTGTCCAGCAGGGATTCCTTTTTATCAAATTCCCTATCAGGGAGCTGTTCTGCAGGTGATTGAATATAAGCATTCGCATACATTATATAAAGCATGCCTGTCTGAAGTCTTAATCCGTAATGTTCGGGAATGGAGGCCATGAGAGATTCGTACATCTTTATAGTGAACGGCAGGGCATCTCCCACCAATTCTGGGTCATTATCCGTGAGAAAGACATTACTGCTGCTTTCTCCGGTTAAGGCATCCGCTGCTTTCTTCAGTGCGAATTTTTCTATGGAGCATGAGGATGCGGCAGCAAATATAAGGATAGAGAAAAAGAACACACTTTTCATGAATTTTTTCATCTCTCTTCCGGTTTTGCTCATTAGTATAAGAATTAATTCATATAAATTCTACAATTATTTATACTGCATTATTTCTTTCTTTTACAGCATGAATGTTATGAGAGTAGAAAAAACACCCGGTATCTGGTTCTCTTTTTCTATTTAATGCCCGGCTAAATCTTGTTTGAGAAATTTTTCTGCCAGCTCTTTTGAGTCACCGTATTTTTTTTGAAGGGCATTCAGTTTTGATTTAAGTTCCGAAACTGTTTTAGAATACGAAGGATTGTTGTAAACATTGTTGAGTTCTTTGGGGTCTTTTTCAAGGTCATACAGCTCCCATCGGTCTATGTCATAATAAAAGTGGATGAGTTTGTATTTTTTGGTACGGATGCCGTAATGCCTTTTGGCCATATGAACACTGGGATATTCATAATAGTGGTAGTAGATGGCATCCCGCCACTTAGGCACGGGCTTGCCAGTAATAAGACCTGCTAAAGACAGACCCTGCATGTCTTCGGGAACCAGCACACCCGATAATTCTAGAAATGTAGGCGCAAAGTCAAGGTTAGTGACTATGTGCTCATCGACTCCTCCGGGTTGGATTCGGCCGGGGAGGCTCATTAAAAGAGGCATTCTTAGAGATTCTTCGTACATGAAGCGTTTGTCAAACCAGCCGTGATCACCGAGGTAGAATCCTTGGTCTGAGGTATACACAACCAGTGTGCTGCCTGTCAGGCCTGATGTTTCCAGGTAATCCAGGATGCGCCCGATACTTTCGTCCACTCCGGCTATACATCCGAGATAATCCTGCATATAGCGCTGGTATTTCCAGCGTACCAGTTCGTTGCCTTGAGGATTTTTCATGTGGAAAGATTCTCTTTTCGGCCTGTAGGCATCTTCCCATGCGCCCTTTTGCTTCTCTGTCATTCTTTCCGGTGGAGGGCCCATTTTCAAGTCATATTCGAGCTGCATATATTTCAAGAGGGTCATTTCCTGCTCTTTTGCTGCTTCTGACCTTGTCGCATAATCATCAAAGAGAGTATCAGGCTCAGGAAATTCGGTTCCGTCGTATTTTGTCAGATGCCTTAGAGCCGGCTGCCAGTTTCTGTGAGGGGCTTTGTGATGGAGCATCATGAGAAAAGGCTGGTCAGTTTTTCTTTTGTTTTCCAGATAGTCAATGGCGCTATCAGTTAGGATGTCTGTGACATAGCCGGTGTGATGTTTGTTCTGTCCCATCTCAATAAAGTCGGGATTATAGTAGTGCCCCTGGCCGGGGAGAACATTCCAATAGTCAAAGCCAGATGGGGCGCTCTTGAGATGCCATTTGCCTATCATTGCCGTTTGAAATCCGGCTTGTTGCAGCAGTTTTGGGAAGGTCATTTGAGAGCTGTCAAATTCCAGGACATTGTTCCGGACACCGTTTATATGGCTGTACTTGCCTGTCAAAATCGTGGCTCGGCTGGGGGCGCAAATACTGTTCGTGCAAAAACAGTTATTGAATCGGATCCCATCGGATGCGATTCTGTCTATGTGAGGGGTCTTGTTTAGTGTACTTCCGTAGCAGCTGAGCGCATGAGAGGCATGGTCATCCGTCATAATGAAAAGAATATTGGGTTTTGGATTCGGAAGAACAGGGCGGCTCATCCGGCTGCATCCGGATGCAGCCAATGAGGCCATACCAAGACCTAGAAATTCAATAAAATCACGTCTTCTCAATGTTAATCCGGATGTTCTGTCTTAATTATACTTATTTGACTTCGTTGTAAGCCCATTCAAGCCACTGGGTGATGATTTCGATATCTTCCTTTTCTACAGTAGCCCCGCACCAGAATCTTAACCCGGGAGGAGCATCTCTGTAGGAGCCGCAGTCATACGCGACTTCTTCGTCAGCAAGAAGTTTGACCATAGCTTTGATTTTGTCCTCGGGCAGTTTGACACTAAAACACACACTCGTATTGGAACGGATGTCTTTGTTTTCTGCAAGAAAGTCTATCCAGTCGTGTTTTGCGACAAAATCTTCAAATACATTTAAGTTTTGAGTGCTTCGTTTGATAAGCCCTGGAAGGCCTCCTATGGATTCTGCCCAGTTCAAGGCCGCAAGATAATCCTCATTGGCGATCATCGAAGGGGTATTGATGGTGGATCCTTTAAAGATGCCTTCATTTAATTTGCCTTTTTTCGTCATGCGGAAAATTTTCGGCATAGGCCACGGGGGGGAGTAATTTTCAATTCTTTCAACAGCTCTTGGAGATAAAATCAGAATTCCATGGGCAGCCTCTCCTCCTAATACTTTCTGCCATGAATAAGTGATGACATCGAGCTTATGATAAGGCATTTCCATTGCAAAGATGGCAGAGGTTGCATCGCATAAGGTGAGGCCTTTTCTGTCATCGGGGATCCAGTCACCGTTAGGGACCTTAACACCGCTGGTCGTCCCGTTCCATACGAAGACGACGTCATTATTGAAATCTGCCTGAGAAAGGTCGGGCAGCTTTCCATAGGGTGCGTCAAATACTCGGGCATTTTCAAGCTTTAGCTGATTCCGAATATCAGTTGCCCATCCTTTACTGAAAGATTCCCATACAAAGACGTCCACGCCTTTAGGGCCCAGCAGAGACCACATGGCCATTTCAAACGCTCCTGTATCCGAGGCAGGAACGATTCCGACCAGATAATCAGGAGGAAGGCCCAGTATCTTTTTTGTCCTTTCTATGGATTCTGCCAGTTTTCCTTTTCCCAGCGCACTGCGGTGGGAACGGCCCAGAGGGGTATCTTTGAGTTCATCCAGGGAGTATCCAGGGTGCTTGGCGCACGGTCCCGAGGAATAGCAGTTATTTCTAGGTTTAATATTGGGTTTCATGATGGCTTCTCCTCTTATGAATATTTTGATATATCTGACATTTGAATTTAACTTATTGTATAAAATAAGAATAGTAAAAGAGGGAGGGCTCTGTCAATGAAATAGTTTTAATCTTTATTCCTGTTTTTTTGCTTTTTAAGTATTTTAGCCCAGGTATCCCGAAGAGGAACGGTTTGGTTGAAGACAAGATGGTCTTTTTTTGAATCAGGGTCCGCGCAAAAATATCCCTTTCTGAGAAATTGAAACCGGTCTCCGGGACTGGCTTTTGAAACACTCGGTTCCAGCCTGCATGAATGGATGATTTTCAGTGAGTCAGGATTCAGATTTTTTTTGAAATCTTCTCCTTTCTTGACGTCCAGTGGGTTTTTGGTTTGAAACAAACGGTCATAAAGCCTTATTTCTGCTTTAACCGCATGCGGCGCGGAAACCCAGTGCAGGGTTCCTTTCACCTTTCGCCCGTCTTTTGACCATCCCCCTCTCGTCTCAGGGTCATAGGTGCAGTGAAGTCTCTTAATGATGCCTGTATCTTTATCTTTTATAACCCGATGGCATTTTATATAGTAGGCGTGTTTGAGTCTGACTTCACGGTCAGGAGCCAGCCGGAAGTACTTCCTGGGAGGGTTCTCGCGGAAATCGTCCCTTTCAATATAAAGGGTTCGGGAAAAGGGGACCTTCCTTTTTCCCATGCCTGGGTCTTCAGGATTGTTTTCAGCATCCAGATGTTCTGCTTTGCCTTCCGGAAAGTTATCTATAATGAGTTCCAGAGGGTCAAGAACAGCCATCACTCGTTGGGCTGTCTTATTCAGATGTTCGCGGAGACAGTGTTCAAGAAGGGTAATATCAACGACACTTTCTCTTTTGGCTAAGCCGATCCGGTCACAGAAGTCCCGTACAGATTCAGGAGTATAGCCCCGCCGCCTGAGGCCCGAGACGGTCGGCAGGCGGGGATCGTCCCATCCTTTGACAAAACCCTCTTCCACGAGTTCCAGAAGCTTTCTCTTGCTCATTACAGTGTAGCTCAGGTTCAGCCGGGCAAATTCGATCTGCTGTGAGCGGAATACGTCTAATTGTTCCAGAAACCAATCGTACAAAGGCCTGTGGTCTTCGAATTCAAGTGTGCAGAGAGAATGAGTGATGCCTTCGATGGAGTCGCAGAGCCCGTGGGCAAAGTCATACATAGGATAAATGCACCAATTGTCACCTGTGCGGTGATGTGATGCATGAACGATTCTGTATATTACGGGATCCCTCATGTTCAGGTTTGGGGATGACATATCGATTTTCGCCCGAAGCACTCTGGATCCGTCCTCAAACTTCCCTTTGCGCATCCTCATAAAAAGGTCAAGGTTTTCTTCGACCGGGCGGTTTCTGTAAGGGCTTTCCTCGCCCGGTTCTGTTAAAGTTCCCCTGGTTTGTCTTATCTGATCCGCGTTAAGGTCACAGACAAATGCTTTCCCGATTTTTATCAGTTGGACAGCGTATTCATAGAGCTTCTCAAAATAATCTGACGCATAGTATTCCCGGTGTTCCCAGTCAAAGCCCAGCCATCTCACATCTTTCTTTATTGACTCAACATATTCAACTTCTTCCTTTGATGGGTTTGTGTCATCGAACCGGAGATTGCATTTTCCATTGTATTCCAGCGCCAAACCAAAGTTCAGGCATATGGACTTGGCATGACCGATATGAAGATAACCATTGGGCTCCGGGGGAAAGCGAGTGTGTACTCTTCCATTGTTTTTATTGGATTTTATGTCTGATTCTATACGGGTCCGAATAAAATCCAAAGTGGTATCTTTGTTTTTTTCCATTTTATTTCTATAAAATAATAGGAATCCGAATTATTATCAACATTAATTTTGGCTCCAGAGACGTTTATTGACATTTTTAGGATTTACTGCTATTAATTTGGAGGGAGGTATAAATGAAGATCAAATTAACCGCTCTGATTGTTTTTGTTTTTTCAGTTGTGTCTGTCTTCCCTCAGCAAATAGCAGAAGAGTCACTGGTTGTTAACATTGAGGTCCCTGTCAGAGTGTATAGTGGCAATCTTTTCGTAGACGACCTGACTATAGATGATTTTAAAGTATATGAGGATGGGAAAAGCCAGAGAATTCAGGCTGTTTATCTGGTGAACGAAAGAAATATTGCTAGAAAGGATGAGAGGAAAAGATTTTCCCCTAATACAAACAGAAATTTTTATCTTTTTTTTGAAATTGCCGAATATGATCCGAGGATAAGAGAGGCGATTGAATATTTTTTAAATAATGTGATCTATCCGGGTGATGAGCTGATGGTGATATCTCCCACAAGTTCTTATCGGCTGAGAAGTAAGGCACTTGAACTTAAATCCAGAGATGAGATCGTGAACCAGTTGATAGGTATTTTGAGAAAAGATGCTTTACTGGGAAGTACGGAATACAGGAACATGCTCAAAGAGCTTACGGAACTCGCAGCTTCCATAGCCGCGTCTCTTGAACAGAGAGATAGCTTTTTTACAAAAGAAAGCGCATCTATTCTCGATGCTCATGACTGGGCACCTGGCGAAAAGCTTCTGAGATATGAGTATCTGATAGGGAGAGTTGAAGAGATGAGATATGTAAGCCAGGAAAAGATGATTGAATTTGCACAACTTCTTAAAGAAGAGACAGGCCAGAAATATGTTTTTCTTTTTTATCAGAACGAATATATTCCTCAGATAGATCCTAAGATCCTAACTCAATATATGTCTCTTTATCAGGACAGGCCGAATATAGAAATGACCATATCCGGCATTATGGATTTTTACAAAAGAGAAATTTCATTTGATGTGGAGAAAGTCAAAGAAGTGTATGCTGATCAGTCTATTTCCATTCATTTCTTGTTTATATCCAGGGATTTTGAGATTATTCCGGGAGTGATTTTTCAGGAAAGGTCTGAAGATGTCTTCAGCGCTTTTAGCGAAATGGCTGACGCTACAGGAGGCTATATTGAAAGCTCGATGAGGGCTGACTGGCTCTTGAAAAGAGCTGTGGAGGCTTCAAAGCAGTATTACCTGGTCTATTATTCCCCTGAAAATTATATAAGGGATGGAAAATTCAAGAATATCAGGGTTGAAATACCGGGAAAAAAATACAGGATCAGCCACCGAAAAGGATATATTGCTGACTGAACAACCGCCGGAGAGTTAATTTTTCTTAGCCATCCTTTTTTTGATTTCAGAGAGTCTCTGTGACAGAGGCATTTTCTTTCCATTTTTATCAGCCACATGTATTCCGCCCTTAATGAGTTTTGTCTTCCAGTTAACGGCATTCTTGAATTCATCCCGGCCTTCCCATAGGAAGGGGACAGGAAAGTACCCAGCTTTAAACGCTTTGAGCAGTCCTTCTCCTGAGTACAGATTCTTTATGTTCTTTTGTATGTGGGCTATCATGGTTTTTGATTCGTCATAAAGTTCCCGGAATGCGTTTTCTCTTTCAGAGCTTGAGATGATATCAAAAACAGCATTTTTTCTTCTGTATTCCGGGTAGTTTTTTAAAGAAGCTTTTGTGATCTGAATACTTTCATTGATGACGTCAGGTGTGGCGAGAAAAAGGGCTTCTGAAAAGCTTACAACATGGATGATATGGGGGCTGTCAGGTCTCTCCGGTTCAACATCTGACATCAGCGCTGTGACTGCAGCGAGCTGGGCTTTTGCTTTTTCTATATCCGGGGAGAAATAATCCAGCCCTGCCCGGGGCTGGTAGATCACTTTAAAATCCCTGTCTTCCAGAGTCCTTACCAGTTTTAGCAGAACGCGGGCTTTCACCAAGTCCCTGACTCCCCAAGTTGATTTGGGTGTGTTGAGCATATTCTGCAGGACCAGGATTTTAATTCCCAGTTCTTTGGCTGTTTTGGCCGCAAGAAAAGCAGAGACGACATAGGTGATGTCATCTGATCCTCTGAATGCGAAATGGTGAGGGATATTGGGTTCAAATGGTTTTGTGACGCTCGCGATATATTTTATGGCGTCCAGGTGTTCGGAAAGCCCCTGAGCGACGCTCAATGGCCCCCGGCCGTCGATTTTATTGAACCACCAGAGGGAAAGAGCATGCCACGCCATGTTTAGGTTTTTCTCAAGGATGTAGGCTGTATGAGCCACGTTTTTCGTGCCGGAATAAGCTCTGACAAGCATGGGAGAGGAATCTTCGCGGATCGCCTGGAGCTCCAGTTCACTGTTTATAGGCACACCGCCCCCATTGGGCAGGCCTTCCCAGTTTTCTCCGAAATGAGATTGGCTTAGCTGTGAAGAACCGACTGATACAATATCTAGATATTTTGTTTTTGCAAGCGTTTTCAGCCATTCTGAAAATAGGGTTAAAGCCTTCTCCCTGTCTTCAAGATAAGGCCCGACATGCACTCTTGTCAGAGGCAGTTGGTTGTGATTTCTGGCAGCATTCAGGCGCTTGGACAGGTGGTCTTTATCCGTTCCATAGTCTTTATAATCATAATCAGGGATTTTTGGAATCTGCTTGTGTTTTTCCTGGCTTATGATTTCTTTTCCGAATTCAAACCGCATCTGGTCGTATACGGAACCTTCCTGAATGGATTTTGGGATCAAAGCTTCGGGAACACCCAGTTTTTTCAGTGTTTCTATGGGAGTTTCATCTCCTCTGAATGTTTCATATTTTTTTCCGAATTCTTTTTTAATTAGGTCACAGGCTTCCGGAAGGCCGGCAAAGTATATTTCTTTGACGGCTCCGTTTTTTCTGATTGAAAGCGCTCTGTCTTTTTCTATACAGGTTACGAGCCTTCCGAATGTGTTCAGCCCCTGTTTCGGGTCCAGGCGGTAGCTGAAGCCGAGATGGGTGATATTGTGTTCAAGGATCCATTTTTTGATGATTTCAAAATAGTGAAGATTGGATATTTTATCAACAGCTGATGAGATTTCTGCATCAGATATAAAGACTTTAAAGCCGGATTCTTCAAGGAGCTGGCATATGTGGCTTATCCCAAGAGTGTGGGCATCGATTCCAGATTTAAGAAAACCGTATATTTTGTTTTTTTGCATGGGGTTTTTCAGG
>CAZSZS010000183.1:0-6604 GCA_964611275.1 uncultured Eubacteriales bacterium | reverse complement strand
GATATTCTTCTCACCTTAGTAATATCAGAACCTGGCAGTAATGATCGGCCCCAGGCATTCAGCACTTCGGGTGGAGCTATGGTCTTTAGGGTCAGTAAAATAGAATAACAAACAAAATCAGTATAATTTTAACCCATAACTAAAACCGTTAGATGGGACTATTCATCATTGTGATTTTAAGGGCAAAATCATTGTTTTAAGCATAAAAAACTGTGGATATATAGGGTTATCTTATTGATTACAATGAAGATATCCGGGTCCGTCCCCTATAATATTTACCTATAATAATTTAAAGGAGGGGAGATGAGAACCGCCCAAAGCATTAAAAAAATTGTATTGTTCTCCATTATGATTTCTGCAGGAACTGCCATTATTCTGTTAACGGGATGCCAAAAAACAACCCATGACCAGTCATCGTATTCTATTGAAATCAAGGACGGAGTCAAATACATCCACAATTTCGAATCTCAATCAAGCGGCTCCTCACAAGTAAGTCTTAAACTCTTAGGCAAAATCGGGAAACTGGAAGCTGATAGGGAAGAAGAGCTTCTTTATGAACCAGCTGATGCAGCCAGGCTTCCCAATGGAGATATCCTTATTCTGGAGAAGGGAGGCTGTACTGTAAAGCGGTATACTGAAGATTATGAATATATTTCGTCTTTCGGACAAAAAGGCCAGGGCCCCGGTGATTTTTCGTCTCCTTTTTGCTTGAGATTGAGTGAGAAAAAGTTATATGTCGCAGAAGATCACAGTGTTTCCATATTTTCTACTGAAGGGGAATACCAAGACAGCTTCAAGCTAGAGTTATATGGTGGTACATGGATCCATGACCAATACAGAACCTCCGGCATGGCCGTCCTCTCCAGCCCGAATGTTGTCCTTCCAAGTTATCCATCGATGTGGATCGATTCAGGTGAGTCCAAACTGCTTTCTGTTTATGATAACAAAGGCATCCTTATCCGTTCTTTCGGCATGACCATAAAATATGAGAATTTACTTTTAACATTAAATACCAATATCGTCTATTTTGAAAAAGACAGTACGGATCATATTTATGTTGCCTGTGGTTATCAAAACAGAATTGATAAATACTCCCCAAAGGGAGAAATGATTTTTTCTGCTGACCGCCCTCTGGCATTTGAAGTAAAAAACACGCTAAAAGTGGAAACCTTTAGAAGCGGCACCATGGAAAGAGAGTTCAAAGTGCCGTCCATTACATTTGTTACAAAAGGGATAGGAATCGACCATAAAAACAGAATCTGGGTTTTGACCTATCTCAAACAGCCCAATAAATTTTTTACTTTTGATGAGGGAGAAAATCTTACTGAATGCTATGAATTCAATGTGTTTGATTCAAAAGGAATTCTTTTGTTTAATGTTTCTTTTCCCAATGTCCCGGTCGATAAATTCTCCATCTATGGTGACCGTATCTATCTTATAGACTCTCAAAACGAATCATGCGTCTATGAATACAAAATAGTGGAAACAGATTCATTACACACAAACCGTATGATCTTTTAATCCCTTCCAAGCTTCATGATTCTCTATTGAAAATGCTGAAAAATCTCTTCTGTGATAAAAAAAAGACCCTAAGATATAATGGCTTGTCATTAACATTAATAAGGGAACATTAATAAGGGGACTGTAACATTAATAAGGGGACGGACCATGGAATATTCTTTGTAATAAATGGCATAGACTAAAAAATAGTCGTATTTTTGAGCTTAGAACCTTGATTTTTAGGCCAAAATCATAACTCTAAGGAATTATGTATACGGCATATGCAAGTTAGCAAGGTTAGCTAGGGGGCGGGCCCGGCCATCTCCTTTATAATCAAGAGGATGCCCCTGCTTTTCCACAGGTTCTCTTGTTTAAAAATGATGTTTTTGTGGTCAAAATCGTAAGATTTCTGAGTAATTGAACTGAAGGCGTATTAAATAATCGATCTTCTCCGGTTATTCATGCCGCAAGCTGTTTATAGGATTTGCCAACGAAGCTTTAATTGTCTGAAAGCTCACCGTTATCATCGCTATTACCAAGACAATCACTGCTGCAAGAACAAAAATCAAAATATTCTGGGAAGTGTGGTAAGCAAAACTTGACAGCCACTTGTTCATCAAAAAATAGGCGAGAGGCCAGGCGATTATATTTGATGCAATCACCCATTTGGAAAACTGTTGGGAAAGAAGATAGAAGATAGAAGGAATAGAAGCCCCGAAGACTTTACGAATCCCGATTTCTTTTGTTCTCTGTTCCGCTGTATAGGAAGCCATGCCGAATAATCCAAGGCACGCTATAAAAAGTGCTAAAAACGTTGAGATATTGATGAGTGTGTTGACTTTCCGGTCATTTTCATAGAGGTCATTGATATCCTCATCCAGAAATCGAAACTCAAAAGGATATTCCGGTGCCACCTTCATCCAGCTTTTTTTAATTGCCGCAATTGTTTTTGTTAGATTTTGTGACTGTATCTTAACCAAAAGTCTGTCATAATCGATTGGAGTATGGATCATTCCTAGGGGAGAAATGACTTCATGAAGAGATTCAAAGTGATAATCTGCTATAATTCCGATGATACGAAAATCATTACGCACCCTTTTTCCAATAGGGTCCTTCATACCCATAGCTTTGATAGCTGTTTCATTAAGCACAATAGGATACTCATCTCCCTCTCTTTCATCTTCTCTAAAAAATCGGCCCTCAACAAGATCAATGTCAAAAACATTCAGGTAATCATGATCTACAGAAAGCAGATGCAACAAATAGTTGGCATCTGTAGCCCTCCCTTCCCAGTCATCCAGGCTTATTGACATAGAATTACCAGCAGGAGAGTCAGAGGCTGCTGTAACCGATATAACTGAACCATTTCTTAAAATTTCATTTTTAAGGACCTGAGATTTTTCCTCCAAGCCTCCTTTCATATCAAGGCAGACAATATGGTCTTTGTCGATACCCAAATTCATGTTTCGTATGTAATGCATCTGGCGGTTAAAAACTATGGCCGCAATAACCAAACAGATGGTCAGCACAAACTGAGATAAAACCAGTATCTTCCGGAACGACCCTCCACTGCCTCCGGATGAAAATCTCCTCCTCAGTGTTTTAACGGGCTGTAAAGAGGAGAGAACAAAAGCAGGATAGCTTCCGGCGATCACTCCTGTCAGAACAGCGATCCCCAGAAGACAGAGAACAAGTAATGAAGGTGAAAATATATTTATGCTCACTTCTTTTCCGGTCAGAAAATTGAAAGAGGGCAGAGCCAGCTGAGCAATGATAACCGCAAATAGGAGGGCCAACAGAGCAAGCACCACGGATTCAGCAAAGAATTGAAAAATAAGATTTTTCTGCTTAGCCCCGATCACTTTCCTTACTCCGACCTCACGGGCTCGGTTCTCAGATCGCGCTGTAGACAGATTCATGAAGTTGACACAGGCCATAAGGAGAATCAGAAGGGCGATCAGAGAAAAAATATAGACATATTTGATATCCCCATCCGTATCAGATGATTCGATTCCTGCTGAATAAAGATGTATTTTTGTCAAAGGCTGGAGCGAAATGGTCATGATGGTATCTTCACTATATTTTTTTAAGAAATCCTTAATTTGCGTATTGAATTCTCGATAATCTGTATGCTCATTAAGGAGCACAAAGGTAGAAATCCCAAATGTTCCCCAATCGTTCATGTCCCAACCATATTTTTCCAGCGCTGTAAAAGGAACAACAAAATCAAATTTTATGTCTGAGTTTTGCGGAATGTTTTTCAGAACGCCCGTGACCTGAAATTCATGGGCACCGTCAACTTTAACAACCTGCCCTATAGGATCCTTTTCTCCGTAGTACTTTTCGGCCATTTTCTCAGTCAGAATGAGAGAGGATGGGTCTGACAGAACAGTGTCCTTATCCCCTCTAAGGAGAGGAAAAGTAAAGATTTTTAACAGTTCTGGATCAGCGAAAGCAAAATTATTCTCGTAAAAACTGATATCTCCAACCTTAACAATCCTTCCTCTGTACCGCCTAAAACGAGCTGTTTCCAAAACCTGCGGATAATCTTTTTTTAAAGCAGGACCAAATCCCGTGGGAAACAGGGGATAAGAGAGAGTCCTTCCATCTGACATCCTTTCATGCTCTACAGCGCGATAGAGCTGGTCTGCGTTTTCATGGAACCGGTTATAACTCAGCTCATTCTGAACCCAGAGAAGTATGAGAATACATGCGGACATACCAACAGCCAGCCCTGCCAGGTTGATGAAGGAATAGGCCTTATATTTTTTGATAATACGAAAAGCGACCTTAATATAGTTTTTAATCATGATATTTTCCTTATATCCGTTATATTAGCAATATTCATGCCAATACAGGCATTCATGGGGAACCTGCCTAAGCTTTCCATTCCAGATGTCCACAATCGAACATCCTCTGTCCGTTTATGCACAAAAAGAGGGGAGAATGGTACAGAATTCCCATTGACTTCATCTTGTTCTTGTTTGTACTATGGGATATATATCTTAAAAGATGGAAACCAACAAAATTCACTGTAAAAGGAAAACAACAATGAAAAAAAAGATACTCTCTCTGCTTCTCTGGTCATTCCTCATCTTTCCCGTTCTTCATCTTTATCCAGTCCAAAGACAAGCTGTGGAAAAAGAGATTTTAAGCCGTTTTTCAATGAACCATACAGTCTATGAGGGAGGAAGCGGCTTCAGCATGAAAATTATTGATAAAACCGATTCCCAAGCCGTCCTTTCCCGACTTTGCGATTCTTTTCTTTCAGAAAATTTCCTTCTTATAGATTACATGTTAAAAGATCTCATGGTCACATATCTCAAAACCAGAGACCAAAGCATAAAAGAACCCGATGAGATCATCGCACGTTATACAATTTTCATAAATGAAAACAAAGAAAAGCTGGATCCGGTCATATCCATGTTCGCTTCTTATCTCAGATGGAAAGGTCAAGAAATAACAGGCATAGAGGCATCATCCAAACAAGAAATCACTCTTTCTGAATTCAAAGCTATGGCCGTAAGAAACATACTTCCTTTAAAATATAGTGACAAAGGCCAAATCATGTATAAAATTTGCGTAGCCGGCGAAGGATTTATTGACTATGACGCTCGAAATGCCGTACTCGAGGCTTTCACTTTTGATACAGTCATGAATGCCCTTAAAAACGACTCCCTCAAAGCCATCATTGATAAACCAGTCCATGTAATAAAAGAACTAAACCTCTCAAATGATATGGATACAGCCGTAAAAAGAGCTCAAGGAGTTTTTTGGGCGCTTCTTTTTATAGATGCTGAATTCCAGAAGCTCCTTATGGATGAATATCAAAAGAAAAAGGCTTATCTTCCTTTTATCGTAATTGAAGATACTGAAGAATGAGTTCAAAAAAAGAAATTTCTGCAATTATTTCTTGATTTCTTCAAAATCACCCTTCCAAGATATTTAAAATGAAACCTTTTTAAAGTTCTTAGGTTTATATCTTATAGACTTACATGAAACTGTTCAAAATACTTAGGAGAAAGGAACCATGAAAAACACAAAAGGTTTAAGATTCTCATTGATCCTGTTGGGCATGATTTTTCTATTCTCAGCAGCGGTTTTATCCGATGAAGAACCTATGTCTCTTACGGAAGATTTGTCTATCGGCGTTGACTATGGAGACGAAAGCATGATGTTCGGCAGTGTCAATGACATCCAATTGGACGCAGAAGGAAACATCTATATCCTTGACGGAAAAAAATATAGGATCCAAGTTTTCGATCCCCAGGGCGGATTTCTAAAAAGCATCCCCCTGAAAAAAGGGCAGGGGCCTGAAGAGGTCTCCATGCTCCTGGGTTTTGCTGTTCATCCCGATGGATTGATCTCAATCTATGACCGAGCAGGAAGCAATGTGTTGAATTTTGATGACAAGGGTTCCTGTCAAAATTATTTTAAGCTGGATTTTCAAGCCTTTGATATCAGACACTATAAGGATGGTCAGATCGCTATTCTGGGATTCGACAATGACCAGGGCATTCACATTTTTAACCGTAAAGGAGATAGGCTTTTCTCCTTTGCAGAGCCTTTTTCTATACCTTCGAGAATGTCCAAGTACAAAGATGCCCCGTTTACTAAATTTCCATTGAAATTCAGCTCTACAGGCGACGGAACTGTATTCATCCTTAATCCCCACAAATATGAAATTCTTATTTACAAAGAGGGAAAACTAACAGGAGAAATCAAGGGAAAAAGTGATTTTTTCAGACCGATGACGATCCAAGGACAAAAAGGAGAAGGTGGAAGACAATATATGAGCCTCATTTTCCCGACTGTCTCAGTGCTTATGCATGAAGATATCATATTTGTCACTATCCGCGGGCTTCCATTTATGGAAGAAAAAGAGAGCAAAAACCAGGTACAAATCTATAAAAACCAAAAGCTCATACACTCTATGGATGTTAAAGGATTTCCATCGACCATAGATTCCAAGGGAAGACTTTATTTTTCAACCCTTAAACAGGGCTTCCCTATAATGAAGCGATCCATTTTAGAAGCTTCAGAATATTTTTAAAGAGAAAAAGCATTTTCCGTTGACTGAACTTGCCTTTTGTATGTAATATAA
>CAZSZS010000182.1:0-21473 GCA_964611275.1 uncultured Eubacteriales bacterium | reverse complement strand
CTATCTCATCAACAGCAGGCTCAAGGCCATGACCAGCATTCCGCTCACCAAGCCTAAAATACTGTCATGCCCCTTGCCGTAAGCCCTGCTGGTAGGCAGCAGCTCATCCAAACCTATGTAGACCATAATACCAGCCACTCCACTAAAAAGAATACCCATAAACTGTAGAGGTATGACTCCTGTGCTGCTCCGCAGAACCAGGCGCAGTATCAGATAAGCAATGCCTGCGCCCAAAGGCTCAGCCAGCCCACTGAGAAGAGAATACATAAATGCCTTTTTCCGGTTACCCGTGGCATAGAATATGGGCACAGAGACACTGATCCCCTCCGGAATGTTATGTAGGGCAACCGCCACGGCAATAGCGATCCCGACAGCCGGGTCATGGAGTGCGCTCAAGAACGTGGCCAATCCTTCGGGGAAGTTATGAATGGCAATAGCCAAGGCAGTAAAAAGACCCATACGCAAAAGAGACTGATCCCCTATTCTGTGGTCATGTTCCCCTGGCTCTAATTCCCCCTTTTCTTTGCTGGCCGTCACAGAAAAATCCGGGATGGGTGCGGAAGGATCGCCTAGAGGGGCTTCTTCTTTTTCAGAGTGGATTTCATGCGGGTTTCTGGACGATGGAATCAGATAGTCAATCAAGCCGATGAGAAGCATCCCGCCAAAAAAAGCAGCCGTATTTATCCAGTGACCCCAATAATCTCCGTACTTGGCTGTGAGCGACTCCGCTCCTTTGAGAAAAATCTCCACAAAGGAGATATAGATCATGACCCCGGCGGAAAACCCTGTGGCAAAGGAAAGAAATCGATAGTTAGTCCTTTTTGTGAAAAAAGCTATTGCGCTGCCAATACCGGTGGCCATGCCCGCAAAAAGAGTAAGTCCCAACGCCGCCCACACTCCGGTCACTGCAGGCCTCCCCCTCTGTATTGAATGGAATATTCTCTATGCGTCCTCATGGTAAAATCAAATAATATCAGAACAAACTGAAAGAATCCATTCAATAACCTTCTGTTTTTTTATGGGCGTGATGGCTGACAAAAGGGGCAATCCCTTGAAATTGCCGCTTCATTTCAATCAGGGTTTTTGATAAATTGTATTTATAATCATCTAAGGAGTTACTGAAACAAAATGAGCCTCCCCGTTCAAGCCTTTTTGGCATTTATTCCAATTCTGGCGGCAGCGGTCCTTCTTGTTGGTTTTCGTCTTCCTGCAAAAAAAGCTATGCCCATGGTCTTTGCTTTGACCGTTTTGTTAAGCCTGACCATCTGGAGGGTCGATTTGGCTCGAGTGGCTGCTTCCACTATACAGGGCCTCTTCATTACCTTTGACATACTCTGGATTATTTTCGGTGCCATCCTTCTATTAAACACTCTAAAGCATTCCGGGGCTTTATCTGCTATTCGCAGAGGTTTCACAAACATCAGCCCTGACCGCCGGGTTCAAGTCATAATCATTGCCTGGCTTTTCGGTTCGTTTATTGAAGGCTCCGCTGGATTTGGCACTCCCGCAGCTATCGCCGCTCCTCTTATGGTAGCTCTGGGCTTTCCAGCCATGGCCGCCGTTATGATCGGGATGATGACCCAATCCACTGCCGTTACTTTTGGAGCTTGCGGTACACCCATATTGATCGGGGTGAGGGGCGGCCTCCAGAATCCTGAGGTCATGGCCCAACTCAAAGCCGCTGGCACTGATTTTGACAGTTATCTGCAAACCATTACAGCCCATTCAGCTCTGTTCCACGGCATCACAGGAACTTTGATTCCTTTTCTCATGATTATTATGCTGACCCGTTTTTTTGGCTCAAAAAAATCCTGGTCAGAAGGGATTTCTATATTTCCGTTCGCTCTGTTCAGCGGACTGGCTTTCACTATTCCCTACACATTAACCGGCCTCTTACTAGGCCCTGAATTCCCCTCATTATTAGGGGCTCTTTTTGGGCTTGCTCTGGTTACCTTTGCGGCTAAAAAAAAATTTCTCCTGCCTAAAGATAATTGGGATTTTTCTCCAAAGAGCGAATGGGATCCCCAATGGAAAGGGAGCATTGATGTGAATCTGGACAATCAAACAGGAAAAACCCTATCTGCCTGGCTAGCCTGGATTCCCTATGTTCTAGTGGCAGTTATTCTGGTGCTTACCCGTCTTCCCCGGCTTCCGGTAGGTAATTTACTTCAGTCAGTGAATATACAATTAACCAATGTGTTTAATACCGGGATCTCTCCTTCCACAACTCCCCTGTATCTTCCCGGAACCATTCTCATCGGAGTCTCTCTCTTAACTTTACTTGTCCATCGAATGAAGATCTCAAGCTTTAGGGCCGCCCTTACTGAATCGAGCCGAATGCTCTTAGGCGCTGGTTTTGTTCTGATTTTCACCGTACCCATGGTCAGAATCTACATGAACTCAGGCATTAATGCCGCAGGACTGCCAGGCATGCCCGTGGCTATGGCTCAATGGGTAGCTGCCAATGTGGGAAAAGTCTGGCCTCTCTTTGCACCTTCCATTGGAGCTCTGGGAGCTTTTATTGCCGGAAGCAACACAGTGAGCAATCTCATGTTCAGCCTGTTCCAGTTCAGTGTGGCGGATACACTGATGATATCAGGGGCAGTGGTCGTCGCCCTTCAAGCTGTTGGCGCGGCTGCAGGCAACATGGTGGCTATCCACAACGTGGTGGCTGCCTCAGCCACTGTAGGAATATTAGGCCAGGAAGGATCCATCCTTCGCAAAACCATTTTGCCCACTGTTTATTATGTGGCAGTAGTCGGAATATTGGGCCTTGCTGCGGTTTATTTATTATGAGAAATTTGTTTACAAACCCAGCTCTTTAATAATGTGTTCGGCTCCTGAAAATTTCTCTGTAACAAAAAGCACATACCGTATATCCACACTGATGGTCCGCTGCAGCTCCGGAACCTCATAATAATCAGCGGTCACACTCTCATAGGTCATATCAAAGATAATACCTATCTGTTCGCCTCTGGCATTAAGAGTTGGAGAGCCGGAATTCCCTCCGGTCACACTGGTTGTGTTCAAGAAGCAGGCCGGGATATCATTGAGCTTCTTGTCTTCATAAAGCCCGTAATCCCTGGATTCATAGAGTTCTTTGATCTTCTCAGGTACCCGGAACGGGAATTCTCCGGTATCTTTTTCCAGAACACCGCTCAACGTGGTCTGGGATTCATAATACACTGCATCTCTGGGACTGTAGCCCTCAATGAATCCGTAAGTGAAACGAATGGTCGAGTTGGCATCTGGTGCGATTCTCCCCTCCTCCTTCTCCAGAAGGCCAGACAGATAGGCTTTCTTGAGTTCCTGCCTTTCCTGTCCCAGAGCTTTTTCTTTTTCTCTGAGCTCTTTCGTCTCTTTTTCAAGTTCTGAAGCCAGTTGGATAAGTGGGTCTTTGATTTTCATAAGTTCTTCTCTCGTCATATCAATAAGATCGAGTCTTTTTTCCGTATCAGCAAGAATGGTGTTGTCATAGAGGGTATCCACAAAGTCATCAATAGCCTTTCCGGATCCTTTGGATACAAGCTCCTTTAAGGCGTTCGGTATCTGTTCGTCCGGATAATCTTTAAGCTTTTTTAGCTGGTGCTTGAAAAAAGCCCTGTCCGCTTCCAGGTCAAATCCTCTGTCAGCAAGCTGGATCCGCATCTTTATTAAAGGAATATTCCTCTCCTGATATGCCGTTTCCCTTTCCATGTCCGGTTTTTCTTTCTCCTCAACCGTACGAAAAATGGTATAGGCCTGCGATAGGAGAGCGGATCCGAAATAAGAGCTGACCATCCTTCCCAGAAGTGTGTTTTTCTTATCAAAGGCTGCATAATTTTCCATGAAAACGGAGATGCCCTCAAGTACATTGCCGTACAGTTCTTCCCTTTCCGGCTTATCCTTCACCCACTCCATAAAACTCTTTTCCTGGTTTTCTTTTGTCTCAAGCAAATTGATTCTGGCTATTCCCTCAAATTTACCCTGATAGTTCTTAAGGCCATTGTTCAGGCCTTTGATGAGGCTGGCATACTTGATCTGCACCTCTCTGTCGTCTTTGCCTGCTTGTTCGAAGAAAGCAATGATATCCTTATACAAGTCCATTCTTTCTTTCATGTTTCTCAGGTCAAGACTAAGCTCTGCGAGTGTGCTGTTTCTGTACGTCCTCCCGGGATAGCCCATCACAAAAGAAAATTCCCCTTCTTTAAATCCTTTTGTAGAGATCTTAAGCACTGATTTCGGCTGATACGGAACATTGTCTTTGCTGTAATCCACTCCTTTATTCTCCGGAGATACATACGCTCTCAAAAAGCTGAAGTCGCATGTGTGTCTCGGCCACATCCAGTTATCAATATCCCCTCCAAAATTACCCAGATCCCTTGGAGGAGCATAGACGATACGGATGTCCTTTATGCGCTTGAACCGGAATAAATAGTATTGATTCCCGCTGTACATGGCTGCCACACTGGCTCTGATATCTTCTCCCTCTTTTTCAGCTTCTGCTATGAGCTTCTTTTCTGCCTTATCAATGGCTTCGTATTTTTCTCTATAGGTCATATCCGGTTTTATCTCTGCTATGATTTTGTCTGTGACCTCTTCATACCCCAGCAGAACATCCGCAATATATCCTTGGGCCGGGATCTCCTCTTCTTTTGTCCAGGCAATAAATCCATCCTGGATGTAATCCTTCTCCTTTGTGGCGGCTCTTTGAAGCGCGCCAAAAGCCACATGGTGATTGGTGAGGATCAATCCTTCAAAGCTTACGAATTCTCCAGTCCCCCCTCCCAAATTCACTACTGCGCTCATCAACCCGGTCCCATCTTCCCTGTACAGGTCGTCTGGGTTCATTTTCAGTCCTTTTGCCTTGAGCTTAAGACCTTTCATCTGATGGGGCATCCACATCCCTTCATCAGCCCAGGATACAAGCGCCAAGCTGAATATGAGTATGAATATCAGACAATACTGGAATCGTTTCATGACAATCAGACCTCCTTCTTCTTCTCAGTCTTTTTCATTATATCTATTGTAAATCCAAAGTCCATTTAAAAACCAAGACACCCGGAATTTTTTTTTGGGCAACCTTTTTGAAACCTTCTGCGTATGTATATATGTATCGGATTTCGATAAATGCACACAAAACAAAGAAAAAAAGAGGCCTATCATGAAACTTTTATCCAGAGCTGAGGAAATCATACTTCTGAGTGTTTTAAAACTGGAAGAAAATGCTTATGGGATATCCATAAGGGAACTTATCCATGAAGCAACAGGAGTGAAGTGGTCTCTGGCCCAGATTTATGATCCGTTGAACAAACTGACTCATAAAGGATATCTGATCAAACACAAAGGAGAAAGCACCCCTGAACGGGGAGGAAGACACAAGTACCTGTACAAAATAACCGACGAGGGAAAAGAAGCCCTTTTGGAGATTCGAAGAGTCTATGAGAACATATGGGAAAAAGTCCCCAAGAAGGTACTGACATAAAACAAAAAATGAGCAAATTAAAAAGGCATCCCCGTCTTGCGGAACATCTGCTCAAAATCATTTTCCGCCGGGAAGAACAAAGTGAAAAACTAGGAGACTTTGAAGAGGGATTTCAGTATGAACTCATGACAAAAGGACCATTCAAGGCCTTTCTCTGGTATTGGTCACAGGTCTTAAAAGTCATCCCTCTGAGTATTAAAAATTTCTTTTACTGGAGTTTTGCTATGCTCAAAAATTATCTTAAAATCGCTTTTCGTCATATCAGAAGGCACAAAGCCTATTCGATCCTTAACATCATAGGTCTGGCTCTCGGCATGGCCTGTTGTATTCTGATCCTCTTCTGGGTGCAGGATGAACTGAGTACCGATGCTTTTCATGAAAAGATCGACTCACTCTATCTGGTCAGGACCATCCAGCACTACGGGAGTGAGACAAGCCAGGCTTCGGGTTCCGTTCCGGCCCTGGGACCGGCACTCAAGGCCGAGTATCCGGAAATCATGAATACGGCTAGACTCAACAACGGTCAGGGAGAATTTCTGTTCACAAGCGGAGAAACGAAATTCAAAGAGCTCATCCAAATGGCAGACCCGGAAATTTTCCAGATCTTCACCTTTCCTCTAATCAAAGGCAGAATCGAAGACCTGTTTTCAGGGCCGAATGTGATGGTACTTTCCGAAAGCGTTGCTGATAAATATTTCGGCCGGGATAATCCTGTGGGAAAGACCATAACCGTAAATGAAGAGTATGATTTTAAAGTGGTCGGAGTGATGGAAGATATCCCTCACAACTCAACCATACGCTTTGATGTATGGATCCCCCTGGAATTTGCCAATACTTTGTGGGGTCCGGACCATACCAAGACCTGGTACAACCTTGCTTTTAGGACCTATGCGGAAGTGGATCAAAATTTCCATCTTGGATCATTTAACAAAAAGATTTTGAACCGCATCAGGCAGTCCAGACCAGAAACGAATTCAGATCCCTTTCTCTATCCATTCGGTCAAGTCTATCTCAAGGTCTGGGAAAGGATAGGACAAATTAGGACATTCACCATTATTGCTTTTCTTATATTGATCATCGCATGCATCAATTTCATGAATCTGACAACAGCCCGCTCTTCCCAGCGCTCCAGAGAAGTGGGGCTCCGGAAAGTAGTGGGTGCCAGAAGAACTCAGGTGACCAAACAGTTTTTTGGAGAATCTGTTCTTTTTACCTTTATTTCACTTGTCACAGCCCTTATTTTGGTGAGGATTCTCATGCCCTTTTTCAGAACTTTGACCGGGAAACCCCTTTATTTTTTAAGCCTTATTAATCTGGAGATGATAGGTGGTATCTTAGTTGTGACCCTTCTTACAGGGATCATAGCCGGAATATATCCAGCTGTATTCCTTTCTGGTTTCCGACCCGCTTCCGTACTGAAAGGAAAAGGTATCTCAGGAAAAAAAGGAGACCTTTTCCGAAAAATACTGGTGGTCGTGCAGTTCTCTCTTTCGGTGATGCTGATCATAGGAACTCTAGTCATCTTCAATCAGGTCAAATACATAAAAAACAAAGATCTCGGATTTGATAAGGAACACCTCCTTTATATCAGAGTGGAGGGCAATTTAAGTAAGAGCTATACTTCCATGAAAAATGAACTCCTCCAGAATCCGGGAATCAAAAACATATCCCTGACCTCTCATTCTCCCACCGGCATCTACAACAATGGACAGGATTGGGACTGGGAAGGCCGGGATCCCAATATCAACCCTCTGGTCACCTATTTTGGTGTGGACCCTGATTTCCCGGAAACATTCCAAATGGAAATCGCACAAGGAGAATCCTTCCGCAAAGGAACCGAAAACAGCGGCTTAAACGTGATCATTAACGAGCGGTTCGCTGAGATCATGGAGCTGGATAATATCATCGGCGCCCGGCTCTCCAATGGAGGCATGACTTTTCAAGTCATAGGTGTGGTCAAGGACTTTCACTTTACCCCAGTCTACAGGGAAATCGGCCCTCTTCTTCTTTATCACAATCCTCAAATGCGTGAATACAGATACATGTTCATCCGGCTCAATCCAGGAGATATCCCTGGAGCCCTTGCTTCCATAAAGGATGCGGTCAAAAAATTCAACCCAGGATTCCCGTTTGAATACAGATTCTTAGATCAAGATTATGACCTGCTCTACAGAAGCCTGGAGCGGGAAATGGGAATCGTAAGGACCTTTACTTTTCTGGCTATAGTGATTTCCTGTCTGGGACTTTTCGGCCTGGCATCATTCACTGCAGAGCAAAGGACCAAAGAAATCGGCATCCGAAAGGTTCTGGGAGCATCTGTTTCTAAAATCATTTTCATGCTGTCCAGAGAATATGCCAAATGGGTTCTCATCGCCAATGTCATTGCCTGGCCGGTGGCTTATTTTCTGATGCACCGCTGGCTTAGTGACTTTCCGTATAGGATTTCCCTTTCCTGGATGATATTCTTAGGAACCGCTCTTCTCTCTCTTCTAATAGCTCAAGTAACCGTTACATTCCAGGCACTCAAAGCCGCACACTTAGACCCTGTGGATTCTTTGCGTTACGAATGAAAATACTCTAATACTTGTAATTATTCTAAATTACAGATAAAATACTTGTATATTTTCCATATATTCTTTATGGAAGGGGATTTATATGAAACACAAAATGAGTTTCATGCGGATTACAATATTATCGGTTCTGCTGACTGCGGCTGTCTCCGTCATGCTTTCAGCAGGAACCAAAACTCGAGATAAATCCCAGTATGAACATATGACCGGTAAGGAAGTTTTCCTGGTTTCCTGTGCCAACTGTCATGGACCTGATGGGAGAGGCCAGCCCCAAAGCCGGGTCGGATTTGATACTCCTTTGCCTGACTTTACAGATTGTAATTTTTCTTCAAGAGAGCCCTCTCCGGACTGGGTGTCTATAGCTCACCAAGGCGGACCGGCCAGAGGATTTGCTCAACTGATGCCTGCTTTTGGCAACGTGCTATCCATTGAAGAAATCACAAAGGCTGTTAAATATATAAAGACATTCTGCCCCGACTCCAATTGGCCTGATGGCGAGTTGAATCTTCCCAGGGCTATCATTACTGAAAAAGCCTACCCTGAAGATGAGATGGTATTGACTTTTGGAACAAACGAGTCTCTTGATAAAATTTCAGGAGAATTTGTTTATGAACAAAGGTTTGGGTCCCGCAATCAGATAGAGATCAAGGTTCCTTTTGGCTGGAACGAAATGACCCTTGCAAACGGAGCTGATCCTGTAACCGACTGGACTTCCAATCTCGGGGATTTAGCTGTTGGTGTCAAGCGGACTCTTATGCACAGCTTAAAAAAGGGCTCTATTTTCAGCGCAGCCGCTGAAGTCATCTTGCCTACCGGAGATGAAGCTCAAGGATTTGGAAAAGGGACATTTGTTTTTGAGCCTTTTCTATCATACGGACAGTTTCTCCCTGCTGGCTTTTTCCTGCACTCACAACTGGGTGCCGAGTTCCCGGCTCAAAGCGATAAAGCTGAAACCGAAGCTTTTTTTCGGTTGGCTTTAGGCCGCACCTTCACCACCGGAGGCTGGTGGGGCCGCGCCTGGTCTCCCATGGTTGAGCTGCTCGCTTCAGGTGAGCTGGAATCAGGGGCCAACATTTATTGGGATATCATGCCCCAAATACAGGTGACTTTAAACACACGCCAACACATCATGTTCAACATAGGTGTGCGCATCCCTGCCAATTTCACATCAGACCGGGATATTCAAGTCATGGCCTACCTGCTCTGGGATTGGTTCGACGGCGGATTTTTTGAAGGATGGTAAGACAATGATTCGCAAATATATTTTCCTAATTGTCCCAATGCTATTGGTATTGACTTTAGCCTTGGCCCCCCTTTTACCCCAAATTTTTCACACATCAGACCGCTGTATATCCTGCCATAATGGGCTTGTGACTCCCAAAGGAGAAGATATATCTTTTGGCGCTGACTGGCGTTCCTCTATGATGGGGCACTCTTCGAGAGATCCTTACTGGCAGGCTTCTGTTCGCCGCGAAACCATAGTGCATTCCATGGCAACTGATGCGATCCAGCATGAATGTTCCGCCTGTCATATGCCCATGGCGCGGTATCTGGCTAAAGTCAAAGGGGAAAAGGGTAAGGTCTTTGGACATCTCCCCATTACAAAACAGGTCACTTTCGAAGACCAGCTAGCTGCCGATGGCGTTTCCTGCACCATGTGTCATCAAATCAGAAAAGACAATCTGGGTCAAAAAGCAAGTTTTACTGCCGGATTTATTGTGGACACCAAAACGCCTTTGGGCCAGAGAGAGATCTTCGGGCCCTATGAAATCGATGAAGGGCGCAAATCCCTTATGCGGTCCTCATCCGATTTTATTCCCAATCAAGCTGCACACATCCAGACTTCCGAACTGTGCGCCTCCTGTCACACCCTCTTCACTCATGCCCTTAATGAAAAGGGAGAAGTGATCGGCGAACTTCCGGAACAGGTCCCCTATCTGGAATGGAAGCACAGCTCCTATCCCGGACACCGGAGCTGCCAATCCTGTCATATGCCGACTGTTTCCGGTTCAACTCATATCACTGGGATTGTCGGAAAGGATCGGGAACAAGTGTCTCGCCATGTTTTTAGAGGGGGCAACTTTTTTATCCCCAATCTTTTCAACCGGTACCGTGATGAACTGGGAGTCAAAGCACTCCCTCAGGAATTAGAGACAACGTCTCTCAGAACGGCCGCTCACCTCAGCTCCTCCTCAGCACAGATAAAACTGGAAAATATTACCCTATCTGAAGGACAGCTTCAGGCAAAAGTGACCATACAAAACCGGGCCGGACATAAACTGCCCTCTGCCTATCCCTCCCGCAGAGCCTGGATCCATTTCACAGTTTATGACCGGTACAATACTCCGATCTTTGAATCCGGGAGCCTCAACCCTGACGGCTCCATCAAAGGGAATGATAATGACCTTGAACCAGATCTATTTGAACCCCATTACACAAAAATTGAAAAGCCTGATGAGGTACAGATCTACGAAGGTATTCTGGGCGGGCCTGAAGGCAAAGTGACCACTGTCCTGCTCACAGCCGTTCAATACATCAAGGACAACCGGCTCCTGCCCAAAGGATTTGACAAGTCCACAGCAGAGGAAGATATTGCAGTCTATGGTCAAGCCACCCATGACCAGGATTTTCAGGGCAACGGAGACACAATTTCTTATAGTGTAAAGATCCAAGGTTATCAAGGCCCCTTTCGCATACAAGCAGAACTCTGGTACCAGCCTATAGCTTACCGCTGGGCCCATAATCTTGCGCAGCAGGAAGCTGATGAGATCAAACGTTTCATCTCTTACTTTCAGGCTCTCTCTGATATCTCCGGAATCATTCTTGCCCATGATAAAGCTAAGGTGGAGCACGAGCCTAAACTTCCCTAGATTATTCATGATATGGGAGATAAAAATGAATACAAACAAAATTAACCGGCGGGATTTTATCAAGACATCCCTCACCGCAGCCCTTGCAGTCAACAGTCTTTCCTGTGAATCGCTCTTTCAAAAAGAAAAAGGGTTAGACTCAAAAGGGCTTCCCACACGCATACTTGGAAAAACAGGAGTCCAAGTGCCTTTGATCGTGATCGGAGGAGGGAGCCGGTTCTGTAATGTAAAAGATCCGAAAAAAAGCATGGAGATCCTTACCCATGCTCTTGACAAAGGTCTTTATTACTGGGATACAGCCCACAGCTATGTTTATAATGAAGTGGTCGCTGAAGAACGGTACGGGCTGGTTTTGAAAGTCCGCAGAGATGAAGTTTTTCTCTCTACAAAATTCGGAGATCGGACTTATGACGGAGCCATGAGGCAGTTTGAAGAAAGCCTCAAACGCCTCCAAACAGATCATGTGGATCTGCTCCAGATCCATTTGATCACCTCCTTAGAAGATGTGGATAAAATCGGCGCTGAAAACGGAGCGTTAAAAGCTCTCATGAAACTGAAACAGGAGAAAGCGACCCGGTTTATCGGATTCTCAGGTCATCTGTCCGCAGAGGCCATGGCTGAAACTGCCAGACGTTATGATTTTGACACCATGCTTATCGCGCTCAATCACTATTCAGATGGAAAGGAAAATTTTGAAAACAAAGCCATTCCCGAAGCTGCCAAAAAAAATATGGGCATTCTGGTCATGAAAGTGATCCGTCCCAAGGAAACAGTGGAGGGAGTTAATACGGACGACCTAATCAACTATGCCCTTAACCTGGAACACGTCTCGGCCGCAGTCATAGGGACAGACAGCATGGACGTTCTGAAAAAGAACATCCAGCTGTTAAAAAACTTCAAGCCCATGAATAAAGAAAAGATGCAGCAGATGACCTCTCACCTCAAATCCTTTTTTGAAAGTAAAAGCCTTGAATGGATGAATCCAAATTATACGGATGGGATCCCTGTTTAAAAAGCCTGAGCACAAAATGAGCACATAATATCCGGTAAAAACTTTCTTAATCCTGTCCGCGCCCCTACTTCCTGGTCCCTGCTTCAAGACTTTGATGTCACTTCATTCCAGCTCACAGGCAGGGACCGGACCCTTTCCCACGGCCTTATATGAATCGGTTCGTTTGATGATACCGGAAATTTTGATGACATCTGTTTGAGAGGAAAGACAGTGTCTCCATGAAGGCCCTTTCCCGGAAAAACACACTCAAGTGCGGCCTTCCCATGGTGGAAGAACGCGATATGCATTCTCTGGAGAGGGAAAAAGAATACTTAAACCTGTTGCCTATATGTGCTTTTTCATACTGCAGAATAAAAAAAGCTATCTGGGAGAAGAGGTGAACCGCGGATTCAAAGGAACAATATGGAATGCCCTGCTCATCGCAGCCATTCTGGTGGTAGCTGCGGGGGCTTTTGTGAAGATCATTTCATTATTCTAGCAGATAATCTACTGAACTATTCATAAAATAATGGTAACATTGAGTCCGCACCTTCCGTATATATTAGTGAAATCTTTTTTGGAAAATAGATAAAATCATTAAAAAAGAGAATAAAATGAAATCATTTTTCTTATGTATGCTGGTTGTTTTTTTATCTTTTGGAACAAATCCAATTGGAGCCGAAGTCCCTTCCATCAAGATCATTTTATCCGATCCTCTGGAGCTCGGGGCTGAGACATATCTGTTTTCCTCTATTTCCTCAGTGTGTGAAGATGAATCCGGAAATTTCTACGTTCTTGATCCCATGGAAAGAAAAGCCCTAAAGTTTGACCCCAAAAGACATCTCATTCTCACTTTTGGGCAGAAGGGGCAGGGCCCCGGAGACTTCCAATCACCGGGACGCATCATTGTAACCGAACAGGGCCAACTAGCTGTTTGTGAAGACATGTATGATGTTTCCTTTCGCGAAAGTGACGGAGCATTCATCAAGCGCGTCCATTTATCCAACCGGCTTGCACTGGGATATATCGGAGAAAACCTTTACTATGCCTGGTCATGGGGACCCGAAGACCAGCAGCAGGTGACAGTTGATCCAAACAATAAAATAGTTAAAAATTATTATTCGGTACCCAAAAACTCCTTTTCCGTATCCGCTCCTGATGAGACCGGCCGTATGGTCATGTTCAGTTACAGCTCTGATATCTATGCCCCTGAGCTTCTCTTTGCTCATAACGCATCAACGAGTGCCATCGCCAAAAGCACTGTGTATGAGATCATTCTGCTGGACTCAAAAGGAAATGAATTGGGGTATCTTAAAAGGGATATCCAGCCCGAAAAAATAAACCGAACGGAAAGAAGCTATCTAAAAAAGGAAATAAAAGAGTTTGCGGATAACCGGGGCTGGCCACCAAAAATTACGAATGATTTATATGACTTGATTCCCAGGCATAAAGCCTTTTTCAATCATATCTGTCTCTCCGATCAATATGCTTTTGTGTTCCGCATCCCTGAAGACATATCAAAAGAAAAGTCTCCTATCCCCATCGATGTTTTCTCTTTGAACGGAAATTTTCTGGGAACAGCAGAGCTTCCCTCACTGGCCGAACATATCTCAAAAAATCGCATGTATTTTATTGAAACAGATGAGGAAGGCAATGTGTATCTATCCGTAAGGTCTTATAAGATCCGATTCGATAGTCCTGAATAAAAGAGTCCTCTTGACATAGCCATATGCCTTATTTTAGTATCTCTCTATCAGGCTGTAAGAAATTGGAACATATTTCAAAGAGTAAATCCCACTTTTTAAACTTCAAACCCATATCAACAAGGAGGAATGTATGATAAATAACAAAAAATCTCTGCGCATGGTATTTGTTTTCCTATTACTGGTTTTTTTAATCCCCTCTTTAAGGGCCCAGGAAGATATCACCACTCCTGAGGACTTTTTCGGATTCAAGATGGGAGCTGACCGGCAAATGGCCCGCTGGGATAAAATCCATGACTACTTCATGCTTCTTGAAAAAGAGAGCCAAAAAATAAAAGTCATGAACATGGGCCCTTCCACCATGGGAAATCCGTTTCTCCTGGTGATTATTTCTTCTCCTGATAATCTGGCAAACCTGGATCGCCTACAAGAAATAAACGCAACCATCAGCGATCCAAGGGGCACTCCGGAGCAGGAAATCAAAAAACTCATACCCGAAGGCAAAGCTGTCATATCTCAGTCCATGAGCCTGCATGCCACTGAAATAGGGCCTACTCAGATGACCCCTGAACTGGCCTATGACCTTCTGAGCAGAAACGATGAAGAGACCCGGAGGATCCTGGATAATGTCCTGTACTTTATGTTTCCCTGCTTCAACCCTGACGGTGAAATCATGGTCACAGACTGGTACAGGAAATATGTGGGGACTGAGTATGAGGGAACAGGTTTGCCCTGGCTTTACCATAAATACGCAGGTCATGACAACAACAGAGACGGAGACTATCTGAATCTGGTTGAATCAAAATACGCTGCCAAGATCCTCTACAGAGACTGGATCCCCCAGGCGTATATCGACCATCACCAAATGGGAAGCACCGGCGCCCGGCTTTATGTGCCTCCTTACTGCGATCCCATCCGTCCCTATGCAGATCCTCTTATCTGGCGTGAGATGAGCTGGTACGGCGCTCACATCGCTTATAGACTTGAAGAAAACAACAAGACCGGCATTATCAATGATGCCATGTTCCCGGGATGGGGTCATTTCGGATGGCACTGGATCACTCCCTTCCATAACATAGCCGGTATGCTGACCGAATCAGCCAGCAGCAGGCTCGCTAGCCCGCTTTTTATCCATCCCGATCAGCTTCAAGGAGGCGCACGCCAGTTTCCTGAGTATGAGGCTCAGAGCAATTTTCCTCATCCATGGGAAGGCGGCTGGTGGACCCTGCGTGATATTGTGGAACAGACCAAAATTTCAGCCTGGGCTCTTTTAGATATCGCCGCCCGGCATAAAGAAACCGTCCTGTGGAACGCCTATCTCAAAGCCAAACGGCAGACCGAAAGAGGCGCCAAAGGCAGCCCCTGTGCCTATGTGATTCCCAAAATCCAGCACGATTATCTTACAGCCGTCAAGATGGTGAACACACTGCTTCTCTCAGGTGTTGAAATAAAAGCAGCCCAAAGCCAGTTCACAGTAAACGGCGTCATCTACCCTGAAGGCTCCTTCCTCATTTCTCTAGCGCAGCCAAAAATGGGCCTCATTAGAAATCTCGTCGGACGCACTTTCTATGCTGATAACGACTGGACCAGAGATGATGACGGTTCCCCGCTCCGCCCTTATGACCTGGCTACTCACACTATGAATGAATTTATGGGGGTCCGTGTTGATCCTATAAATGAATCTATCGATGGAGATTTTCAAATCATCAAAGAAAAATATACCGTCAAAGGAGAGATGGGTTCTGACAGCGAGATGTACGTACTGGACGGAAGGATGAACAACAGTTTCTGGGCTGTCAATCTGCTTCTCAATAAAGGCGCTCAAGTCATGAGAGCAGATAAAAAAACCTCGGAACTCAATGCAGGAGATTTTATTGTCACAGAAGGATCGGAAACCCTGTTTCGGGATGTGGCTGACCTCACCGGTGTGGATTTCAAATCTTATAGCGGCGACGCGGACCAGTGGACCCATGAGCTCAAACGCATGCGGGCAGGAATGTACCAGCGTTACTTCGGAGGCAATATGGATGAGGGATGGACCCGGCTGGTTCTCGAGAACTTTGCCTTCCCATATACCAGCGTCAGAGACATTGAAATAAAAAAGGGCAACCTTAACAAAAATTATGACGTGTTCTTTTTCCCTGATGATTCTCCGGCCGTGATCAAAGGAGAACTGCCTGAAAGATACCGCCGCTATATGGGGCAGAGTCCTGAGGAATACAGAAGCGGCATCGGAAAAGAAGGAGTGGAAGAGGTAAAATTGTTTGTTAAAAACGGCGGGATCCTGGTCACATTCGGAAATGCCTGCGGTTTTGCCATTGAGGAATTTGCTTTAAACGTCCGTAATGTGGTCGACCGTATGGATCCAAAAGAATTTTTCTGCCCGGGTTCAACACTCAAAGCAACCTTTAACAACCACAATGCTTTTGCCTATGGGATGCCTTCCGAAGGATTGGTTCTTTTCCGTTCAAATCCTGCCTTTGAGATCACTTCAGGTGACCATAATGAGGATTATGAGGTCATTGTCCGTTTTAAGGATAGGGACCTCCTTCAAAGCGGATGGCTCATCGGAGAAGAATATCTGTCTAAAAAAGCAGGCATGGTTTCAGTACAATACGGCAAAGGCCAGATCATTCTCATAGGATTCAGCCCCCAAAACAGATGCCAGATGCATGGAACATTCAAGCTTCTTTTTAATACTATTCTGCGCTGATAAAGGGGATAGGAGGAATAAATATGGAAAAAAGAAACTTTTTCGTTTTTATCATGGCTATGTTATTGGTTTTTTACTCGGGAATGTCAGCACAAGAATCTGAGAAAAGCCCAATAAAAGAACAAGAACTTTCCAAAACCCATCATACGTTAAAGATCGGGGAGCAAAACATTTCCTATACAGCCACAGCAGGGGAACTCACTGTCAACAAGCCTGATGAAAAACCAGGAGCTAAAATATTTTTTACCGCGTACACAAGAGATGAGGTGAAGGATTTATCCCAACGTCCCCTTACCTTTGCTTATAATGGAGGGCCCGGTTCCTCCTCTGTCTGGCTTCATATGGGATGCTTAGGTCCCAGAAGGATCCGTATGACAGAAGAGGGCTTTTCAGCAGAGCCTCCTTTCGGACTTGAGGATAATGAGTACTCTCTTCTGGATGTAACAGACCTTGTTCTTATCGACCCTGTATCAACCGGATACAGCCGCCCTTTGCCTGGAGAAGAAAAAAGCCAGTTCCATGGAGTTTATGAGGACCTTGCGTCTGTAGGTGAGTTCATCCGGCTGTATGTCACTCAATTTGAACGGTGGTCGTCTCCCAAATTTTTACTCGGGGAAAGCTACGGCACTTTTCGTTCTGCAGGGCTTTCCGGTTTTCTCCAGGGGCGCCAGTACGGGATGTATCTCAACGGCATCATCCTTGTATCCTCAGTCCTGGATTTCTCAACTATTGGATTCAGTAAAGGAAACAACACTCCCTATGTGCTTTTTCTTCCCCACTACACAGCAACAGCCTGGTACCATAAAAAACTTTCACCGGAACTGCAAAACAGAGATTTGCCCGAACTTCTGGATGAGGTTGAGAAGTTTGCGCTCAACGATTATTCAGTAGCTCTTCTCAAAGGAAACCGCCTGTCCGAGTCAGAAGAAGCAGATATTATAAAGAAGCTTGCCCTGTACACGGGTCTTTCGGAGGAATATATTTCTCAGACCAACCTGCGCATCCGTCATGACCGGTTCGTGAAAGAGCTTCTCAGAGACGAGTTCAAAACCGTGGGCCGTCTGGACAGCCGTTTCACCGGAAGAGACGAAGACGCGGCTGGTGAAAACTATGAATTCGATCCTTCAAGCGCAGCCATAATGGGTGCTTTTTCCACAATGATCAACCATTATTTCCGTGAAGAACTCAATTACAATAAGGAAATGCGGTACAATATCTACGGCAATGTTTATCCCTGGAATTTTTCACAGACCTTAGGCACAAGAAGAACCGTTGAAGCGGTACCGTATATGGCAGAGACCCTACGCAGAGCTATGAGCGAGAACCAACATCTCCAGGTGTTTGTGGCAAACGGCTATTATGACGGGGCCACTCCCTATTTTGGAACCGAATACACCTTTTCCCAAATCGGGCTCAATGATGAGTTTAAAGACAGGGTGCATATGGGCTACTATGAAGCAGGACACATGATGTACATCCGTAAACCGTCGCTGGCTAAGCTGAAAAAGGATCTTACTGAATTCATACGTAATGCCTTAGGAAAATAGGAGAGCGGATTTTTATCAAAATTAAAAATAATAACGAAACCTGAGTTCCAGGCGGAAGTTGTTTTGCTTCTCTCCGAACTCTGTGCTCTTCTTGCCCACTAAAAAAACGGCCCTGGCCCTAAGTTCAAGGTCAGTGACCGGAGCATAGAGCAGTTCCGGAACAAGAGAAAAACTGCCATCTCCCAGGTTGCAGATACTGGTAAGAGAAGGATTAAAATAGACGATATTAAACGGTTCTTTTTGAAGGATGCGCAGATAGAGATAATTTTTTGCCGGGGAAAAGGTGCGAAATCCTGTTAAAGACGACGCCAGAACGAGCTCATCCTCAATTCCCGATGCTGCATATGTGTCATATCCTCTGTCGATCAATCCGTAGTAATCTTCTATCTCCTTCTGTGCGTATCCTCTCCCGTTGTGGTAATATTCCAAAAGAAAAGTGGTGTTGCTTTTCGTGAGATACCGGATACCCAGAAGATAACGGCTCCCGTCTTCCTTTTTCTGATCTGAAACTCCCTCACCATCAACCATTTTTTTGGAATATTCGGTCCAATGAGCCCATTCGCCGTGTATTTCCATATTCGAGGTAATGTTGCGGGAAAAATCAATCCCGTACCGCGGGGAAATCCCCGGCCCGGCCAGAAACATCAGATCAATATCTGTATCAAACAGCAGAGAATACAGCTTCCCCCCGTAATTCAGAGTATTGTCTCGGCCTAGTTGGCTGTTCACACCCTCGAAAACTGGAATTAAAACACCGGTCACGGTCAGTGTCCGGAGCTTACCTGAAAAACTCTTAAGATAATCAACTGAAAGCACCGTGAACCCTTCGAGGGCCAGGTCCGGGTCAAAGGGGTTCTTTGGATTATCAATAAACGCAACAGGATTCCAGGCATACCCTTTGCCCCACTTCAGACGTTTTTTTCCAAAATCTATATGAAAATGCAGAGAAGGCTTGAGAGAAAGAAATCCTTCATAAAGGTCTGTATCCTGTGACCAACCCGAATCAGCGTGAATCAGGTCTGCATTGAGAATCATCTGCGCTTTAGCGATCCCCTTTTCATAGCTCAAATCCAGCAGCGCCTTGAAATTATATTCAAGAGCGCTTTTTTTTTGCTCGCTGCCGTAATAATTCAGCAAAAAAAATCGGGATTCCCGATCAAGAAGAGAAAAAACCGGCCTTGCCTCCAGGTACCCCCCGAACTGAAAAGCCTTTTTTTCTATCTCTGAAAGGTCAAAAGAATAATCTTCCTGGGTATTACCCGGCTGTATAAACAGAGAACTTACCAGAAGAAAGCACGTTAGGTATTTCACTTGCGCAAAGTTTCCATATTGGGCATAAAGGTCAATGTAAAGACCTCATCTTTCAGTTCCCTCCCTGCAATACTGGCAAAGATCATAACCGACTTATACCCTTCATGAAGAGGGCTGTCCGTCTCCACAACCGAAGGCCGGACAACACCTCCTCCGAAATCCTTGACCTCCTTGAAATGGATGGTCTTTATGAGCATAAACGCTTCAGTCATGCACTCGATCTTTTTGGGGAGCACCCGATCCTTCTCTACCCATATCCTCAATTGGTCGTACGCCACCGAATTCGTCTTGGCTTTGGCATGAAGCAGCCATTCTGATTCCAGTTCTTCTGCCTTTTCCACAGAATACTCCTCCGCATAATCCAGACGGAGGATATCAGCATTATTGAACACGCCTCCCACCACAGACTGCATACTGGTGACCCTTATGGGTTTCCCCACATTGGGGATATACAGCCACATGTTCTCATCCAGCCGCAGGGTACTGCGCCCCTTTTCACTGTCCGGCGACAGAAAAAGCGCCGCCACCTTATCCGCCCCCTTTTTCACCGTGAACAGGACAAACTCTTTTCTTCGGCCGTTGGGCTCAATATTGATCAGTTTCCTGTAAGACTCAAAGGACTCAGGACTTAAATTTCTATCCAGTTTTTTTAAAATGTCATTCCCATCCTGTGCTGAGAGAGGAACAACCATAAGCAGCGCTGCACAAATTCCAAAAAATCGATTCATCTCCCGCCTCCTAAATTTCATGTTACACATGCCTTAACGCATCGATAGGCTCCATTCTGGAAGCTTTGTAGGCCGGCTGCAGAGCTGCCAATATGGAAACCAGAATGACAATACTTGATATAAGAAAAATCTGTCCCGGTTCAAGGCGTGGAGACAGAACCAGACCTGTCTGCCGGCCAAAATTAAACGATATCTCCACAGCATTGAGGATATAGGTTGCTGCACACGTGAACACAATCCCTGCCAAAGTGCCTAAAAGCCCGAGAAAAAACCCCTCTATAAGAAAAAGGTAAAGAACCTTACCCGGTTTGGTGCCTATAGCAGCCATGGTCCCTATTTCCCTTATCCTTTCAAAAACCGCCATGATCATCACATTCATAACACTGATCAATACAATAGCGATCAGCATGAGCCTTATGAAAAAAGTCATGATTTCTATCATTCGGGACACGTTATAAAAGGGAGACAGATCCTCCCATGTCCGTACATCAAAAACTGGTTTCCCTGCTTTATTGACCTGTTCGGAAAGAGCGGCTTCCAGGGCAGCGCTCACACTGTGCAGCTTATCAAAGTCATCCAGCCTTATGGCGACTTCGCTGACCTCCATCTGATCCATACGGAGCATCTCCATAGCATCTTCAATATGCATATATCCGTCTCTTCCTCCGGGGCCTGTCACGCTTTCAACAACAGCGCCTACGCGGAATTGTTTTCCATTGACCGAACCGTCCCGATTCGTAGCAATGACGACAATAGTATCCCCCACCTTGACCTCCATGCCTTTGGCCAGAAGTTCCGGG
Organism: uncultured Eubacteriales bacterium; assembly: GCA_964611275.1. GTDB lineage: Bacteria > Acidobacteriota > Aminicenantia > Aminicenantales > Aminicenantaceae > WJMT01. Next base: position 776 of record CAZSZS010000182.1, on the reverse strand, counting down.
ATAAACATCTCTCCTTTCTTGATGACCTTTTCCCCTTGTTTGACTCTTCCAGAAAGAAGCGGAACCACAGCCTCCTCCTTTTCCGGATAAACCCCGTTGACTCTGATATTTGTGGTTTCCATAAAATTACTGAACATTCCCGCAAACTTGATTCTGGGAGAATAAGCCTCGATGTCCGGCACTGAATTCATAGCCTTTTCCAATTTTTCCATATTTTTTTGAGATAGGTTCATCGTCAGGGGAAGACTGTCAATGGAAGCCATATAACCCTGCTTATGAACCTGAATATGGCCGAGCATGGAATCTGTTATCTGACCGATCATGAGATTCTTGAACGCACTGGAAGAAGACACAAAAACCAGCACAAACGTTACTCCCACGGCAATAAGAGAAGAAGTCAGAAGAGTCCGCCTCTTGTATCTCAACAGGTTTCTCAGCGCAATCTTTATCAGCTTAAACATGGCTGCCTCCTTTTCCTGAGGCTTTTTCGGTGATCATGCCGTCAGTGAGGGTATAGATGGTTTCCACTTCGCCCACAATCTTTCTGTCATGGGTGGAAAACACAAAAGTCACTCCCAGCTCATCTTTCATTTTGTGCATGGTATCTATAACTCTGAATGCGGTCTTGCTGTCCAGGTTTGCGGTCGGTTCATCTGCCAGAACCAGGCTGGGATTGGTGACCAGGGCCCGGGCGACCGCCACTCTCTGTTTCTGTCCACCTGATATCTGGTCCGGATATTTGTCTTTTTGATCCAGCATGCCGACGGTATCCAGGA
>CAZSZS010000181.1:0-15048 GCA_964611275.1 uncultured Eubacteriales bacterium | reverse complement strand
TTTAAAAGTGTGTATTCCGCTTCTAAGGCCTTTGTGCTGTCTTTCTCCAAGGCTCTCAGGGGAGAGCTGAAACATACCTCTATAAAAATCAGTATCTTATGCCCGAACGCATTTAATACTGATATTCATTCGGATTTAAGCATTAAGACCCACGGAAACAAGGGTAAGATCGTTCTTCTTACCCCAGAAAAGATTGCGAAAATAGGCATAAAAAAACTACTGAAGGGTAAGAGGACAATCATTCCGGGATATGCGAATAAATTTCTCCTGTGGGCAGGAAAAATTATCCCGGAAACCATAAAGCAAAGAATACTTTATCATGAATTTAAAAAAGAATTAGCTGTGGGAGGAGAGCCTGAAGAATGAAAGCTCTGGTTACAGGAAGCAGCGGGTTTATCGGAAGCCACCTCACACAAGCACTGCTCAAAAAAGGATGTCAGGTTTTTTGCCTTGTAAGAAAAGAAAGCGATCTGAAATGGACCAAAGACCTGAATGTGACGTTTGTCAAGGGAGATTATTTAAATAAAGATTCTCTCAAGAAGTGCGTCCAAAGCATGGATTATGTGTTTCATCTTGCTGCTGTTTTGAATGCCAGAGACTGGGATGCTTATTACAACGCAAATGTGCGGGCCACTCAAAACCTTATCGAGGCCTGTGTCGAGGCAGATCCGGGAATCAGGAAATTTGTGTTCGTCTCCAGTATTGCGGCTTCCGGGCCTCTCTATGACAAAACCTTCAGGGATGAAAACTGTGCCTGTATTCCCTCCTCTTTGTATGGAAAAAGCAAACTTTATGCGGAAAGAGTGGTCAAGGGATATGATACCAAAATTCCCGTGACCATAGCCAGACCCCCCATTGTTATCGGCACGCGGCAGCAGGAGCTTTTTATTATCATGAAGCTCTTAGAAAAAAGAATATTTCCTGTGATCGGAAAAAGAGACCAGCAGATCAGTGTCTGTTTTATTGATGACCTGGTCCGCGCTCTGATCCTTATGGCCGAAAGAGAACAAGCCTGTTCTCAAACCTATTATGTCACGGATCCGAATCCTCATTCCTGGCGGGAAATGCTGAAAATAATAGCCCGGATAATGGGAGTGTATCCGTATGTGGTCAAGATTCCCTATCCGGTGCTTCTCACTATCGCTCAATTTTCAGAGATTTATGCTAAAGTGACCGGGAAGGAGCCATTGATAACTACCCGGTATATCTGCAGCACCAGAAATCACTACCATCTTTACACCGGTCAAAAGATCCGGGATGAGCTGGGATTCAAACACCAAACAGAATTCAGCCCAGGAATAGAAGATATCGTCGACTGGTATAAAACGCAAGATCCCTTGTTTTTCCTTGGCTTTCCCTAATTGACTTCTTTCCATGAGGATGACTGTTGAAACACCTTCACCAAACTCATTTTTTTCTCCCTGGGCAACCAGGAGGATTCGATGGCCGTGAGGAGGATTTGACAAATATCGCTTCTGGAAAACCCACATTCTTTCACCAGTATTCGGTATTCATCGGCAAGAGAGGTGTTAAACATCTTGGGATCATCGGTGTTCACACTTATCATCAGGCCCTCTTGATAATATTTTTTAATCGGATGTTCTGAAATATGGTTAACAACTCCGGTACGCACATTGGATATGGGACAGAGTTCCAGAGGAATCTTGTTATCGGCAATATGCGCCAGCAGCTGCGGATCTTCTAAAACCCGGGTACCGTGGCCAATCCGCTGTACATGCAGCCGGTTGATTGCCTCCCAAATACTCCGGGATCCTGCTGCTTCTCCCGCATGAGCATTGGTATGAAAACCCAGCTGGCGAGCGTTATTAAATAATGTCTCAAAAGGTCCGGGTGGAAATTGGTGTTCAGATCCCCCGATTCCGATACCGATGACACCACATTCCCGCACGTCACTCAACTCCTTTAGCGTCTTCATTTCAAACTCCGGGCCATAGTCCCGAACCAGATCAGCGATCAAGGAAACCTCAATTTCAGGAACGTTCGACAATCCCTTACGGACCGCATGGGTCAACTCGTTAACCTTCAATCCTTGGCGGACAAAAAGTGAGGGTGAAAAGAACATCTCTGCATAGCGAATATTTTGATTGGCCAAATCGCTGGCAGTCAGCCGGGCGATATATTCAAAATCCTCATATTCACGAAGGAACTTGTTTTTCCATGACCAGGCCTCAATAAACTGCTGGAAATCCTTAAATTCAAATCTCTTCTTAAGCGCGTCGATATTTGGAATGGAGGGGTCACCACCATATTTCTGCAGCAAATCAAAAAGAGCCCGGTACGGTATGGCACCTTCCAGATGCACATGGAGTTCTATTTTGGGCAGTTCTTCATACCAGGTCATGGACCTGTTCCTTAATCTCTTCCCATGATGGCATCGTATTCTTCGTCTGAAACAGGTTCCAGGTAACCGACCCCTTCACAAGTGAAAAGATAAGAATTTGGTTTTTTGTTGCTGCTGATTTTCCCTCCATTTCATCAAATTTGTATCCTTTAAGCAATTTCATTGCCCATCATACATATGAAAATTAGGACAAGTCAACAAGAGATCCTCAAAAGAGAGAATACCAGAAAATCAGTCTTTGTGAGGCATAAAAAGAATAGAGTTCTGCCTTTGTCCCTGAACTTAAGGATTAGAGTGTCACATATATTCTGATGGTTCCTGTTCTCATATTCCAGACCAAATTTGTAAACGTTAGTTTGCACCAAAAAGACAGTATAGGGTTTTTATGCAGCTTGATTGATATCCTTTATTGTTCTGTCGGATTTTTTACATACTTATCGAACCATTCCACCCACCGGGCCCAGAGGTCCATATAGGTCTCGAGAGTTTCACATGTATTCTGATAGTTTCTCAGCTGCTATAGAGCTGAGCTTGGAGAATAGAAGGCTGAATAGCTTTAGAAAAAAGCAGAGACTTTAAAACTTCATCTCCAGTAATAGGGGATACAATAGAACCAAAAATATTTAAATCCCCAGCTTGACAATTATACTATTTAGGACTATATTCCTAAATAGTATAACTAAAAAGGAGTTATGTCCTGAAATGCCCTACATTAAACGAAAGATAGATATAAGTCTTCCCCAAGGGCAGTCTGCGTTTTTATGGGGACCGAGGAAAACAGGCAAATCAACTTATTTAAAAAAGATCTTTCCTCAAAGCCTGATTTATGATTTCCTCAAAACGGATTTAGCTCTGGAATTTGCTAAAAGGCCTTCTCTTCTGCGCGAACAGATCTTGGCAAAAGATGAAGATATTCTTACGCATCCAATAATCTTGGATGAGCTTCAGAAGGTGCCCATGATAATGGATGAGGTCCATTGGCTGATAGAAAACAAAGGATTGAGCTTCATGCTCTGTGGATCAAGTGCTCGGAAATTAAAGAGAGGAAAGGCAAATCTTCTTGGAGGAAGAGCATGGCGATATGAGATGTTTCCGCTTGTATCGGCAGAGCTGGAAGAGGTAGATCTTTTGAGAGCCTTGAATCAAGGCATGATCCCTGACCATTATTTGCAGGGTAACTATCTCAAATCCTTAAGAGGATATGTCCAAGATTACTTGAAAGAAGAGGTTTTTAATGAAGGCCTGACACGGAATATTCCTGCATTTGCTAGGTTTTTCGATGCAGTAGGATATTCGCATGGAGAGCTGATAAATTACTCCAACATTGCACGTGACTGCGGCATTGATGCCAAGACCGTAAAAGAATATTACAAAATACTTGTCGATACTTTGCTTGGGCGGATGATCGAGCCTTTTAAAAAAAGGCAATCCCGTCAGGTCATTGTGAAAGCCCCGAAGTTCTACTTATTTGATGTTGGTGTGGCGGGCGCTATCACAAAGCGTCAGATATCAGAGACGAAGGGAGAATCATTTGGGCGGGCATTTGAGCATTTTATTTTTATGGAAATTGCTGCTCACTCTTCTTACAGTGAATTGAATTATGAGGTCAATTACTGGAGAACAAAATCCGGGCTTGAAGTCGATTTTATTTTGGGAGGAGGAAAGGTCGCCATTGAAGTCAAGGGACAGAGCCGAGTAGAGAAGAGAGCTTTACGGCCGCTTTCAGCGTTCATAAATGAACACTCTCCTAAGAAAGCCCTGGTTGTTTGCAATGAGAAGGCCGAGCGTGTTGTGGGGAATATAAGAATTTTACCATGGAGAAGGTTCCTAGAGGAGCTTTGGGGAGACAGGATTATCAGCTAGGTTTCTGGGGAATTCATGAAAAGGATAAGAATTTATTCTTTTGAGTCATCTCGAGCTCTTACACCTCAAAATTCTCCCAATCCTGTTTGACGCGCTTTATGAGCTTGTCATACCTAGGATGATCCTGCATATTAGACAAAAAAGGATCATATTGACTCATATAAGGATAGTTGATAAAGCCAAGATCTACGGAGTTTTCGAGCCAATCGACCGCAGAATCGAAGTCTCCGAGCATAGCAAAGAATGAGGCAGCCCAACAAGATGCAGCAGCATCTCTTTTTTCTGTCAGAATAAATTTCTTTGTCATTAATTCACGTATTCGGTTTTTCTTTCCCTGCAGCACAAATCTCAAAAGCCGGGCGTTTTGGATATACATATCCGGTTTTGATATTTGTTCAATAGGCTCGAGGATATCAAGGGCTTCTTTTTCTTCCCCTGCAAAAACAAGGAACAAGGACTTATAAAACCGAACGAAGGGAATCTCCAGCATGGCATCTGAAAAAAATTTGTCTCCAGCCTCGACAGCTTCTGTGAATTTGCCTTGGTAGAAAAGCACCACACTCAAGAATCCACTTATGGGATTGATGGGATCCAATTTAATGATCCGATTCGCAAGAGGCAGCGCTTCTGAAGTTTTTCCTTTGATAATATTGCTCCAGCCAAGGTACTGGATCAATATGATGTCATTAGGATCGATTGCGTATCCCTTTTTGAGCAGGCGGACCATATCTTTTGTTTGACCCCTCATATAATGACTCACTGCAACTATGGTATATGCCTGGGCAGTCTCAGGGTCAAGCTCCAAAGCCTTCTGAGCATATTCTTCTGCCTTTTGAAGAGCATCCTCTTTTTTTATCCAGATACGGGCATATTCAAGGTATACATTTCCCAGGGCTGCATACAGCAGCGCATTGCCGTCCGTGATCTTAAGCCCAGCTTCATAATACTGCTTGGCTCGGTCAAGACCTTCTTCTGTAAAACTCGCATAGGCGAAGCGTCCTCGAAGATAATATTCATAGGCCTGGATGTTCTTGATGGGTCGCTCATCCATGCCTTGGGTTTCTCTGGAAGTTAATTTCAGTTTGAGGGCTTTCACAATGGATTGTGACACTTTCTCCTGGATATCGAAGACATCATCCAGGGTTCCGCTGTATTTATCTGCCCAGAGATGCGCGTCGCTGGATGCATCGATCAGCTGAGCTGTAATCCTGAGTTTGTTGCCGGCTTTTCTGACGCTCCCTTCAAGCACATACTTCACATCCAATTCATGACCGATCGTTTTCATGGATTTTTTGGTTCCCTTGAGCATCATGGCTGATGTGCGTGAGATGACGCGCAGTGATTGGATTTTTGATAGGTCTGATATGATTTCCTCAGTCAGACCGTCGCTGAAATACTCATTATCCTTTTGGGGGCTCATATCATCAAACGGGAGCACAACGATCGATTTCTCTGCTTTGAGCAGGGAATCAGCCTGTGATGCCTTCAGGTTCTGGATAAAGCCACTCAGATTCCGGTACCTTTGTGCGGCTTTTTTTGACATGGCTTTCTCAATCACTTTTTCTATGTGAGATGGAATATCGGATCTGAGCAGAGACAGAGGTGTCGGCTTGTCATTGAGGATGGCAAACATCAAAGCCTGTTCTTGGTCTTTTTGGAAAGGGGCTTTTCCTGAGAGCATTTCATAGAACATGGCTCCCAGAGACCAGATATCGGTCCGGTGGTCGACCTTGTCTCCCCTGGCCTGCTCAGGTGACATATAGGCGGCTGTGCCCATGACAGTGGATGTTTTGGTGAGATCAACTCCCCAGGATAGTTTGGCCAGTCCAAAGTCAGTGATCTTCGCCTGTACTTTTTCTGTGAGCATGATATTGGCTGGTTTGATGTCGCGGTGGATAATGCCTTTTTCATGAGCCTCCTTGAGCCCTTCAGCCACCTGTAAAGCGATGTCTTTGGCTTTATCGATGTCCAAAGGTCCCTTTTTCAGTTTGTCCTTTAAGTTTTGGCCTTGGATATACGACATGGCGATAAAGGTTTGACCGTCAATCTCATCCACTTCGTAGACTGTGCAGATATTCGGATGATCCAGGGCTGCGGCTGCTTTGGCTTCCTGGATAAACCGTTTTTTCGCTTCCGGGTCTTTGGTCAAATCAGAAGGGAGGAATTTTAAAGCGACCGTGCGTTCAAGGCGCATATCCTTGGCTTTATAGACCTGACCCATGCCCCCTTCCCCTATTTTGTCGATGATTTTGTACTTGCCGGCGATAAGGGTTTCTTTGTGAATTCCTTTTAAGGGTGTTTGAAAGGTCTTGGTGACAGAGGCCTTCTTTGAGGTCTTGAGAGGGGCGCCGCATTCCTTGCAGAATTTGGAATCATCAGGGTTTTCTGATTGGCATTTGGGACACTGAATGGTCATTATATCCCTAATAATACCTTAAAAATGATACTAACAAAGATAAAAAATTCATTTCTGGACACTTCTCAACTCCATACCAAGCTGCTGATACAGTCCTAGTAAATCGTTTACTTCCCAGCGTGTTTTGATTTTACCTTCGTGAAGTTCAAAAACGGCGATTGCGTTCCATTTCAATGCTTTACCGGTCGCCGCCACGCCGAATGAATCTCTGTCATGAATAGCCCGGGCAGAAAAAACAGCAGTTACCAGGTTTTCCTTGGCGAAAATCTTATGCACCTCATGAGTAATCACTGGAAATTCATGGTAAAATCTATTGATTATCTGTTTGAATTCTTCATATTCAACAGGTTCCGGATTGGAATTAAGATACTGTTTACAGTCCTTGGTCCAAAGCTCATCAAACAGCTGTTCAAAATTGTCTTTTTTTACCTCATTGAGCCATTGCAGGACAATCGCCTTATTATTTTGCTCTATATCCTGCTGGTGGCGGTAATCGTTCTGTCCAGAGGATATTGATTCATCACGACACCCGATGATTATCACCAGAAATAAAAGTAAAATTGCACCAATTTTCTTATTCATTTTGATAAACCTCGATTTTGCACGATAAGAATTTGGTTTTTTTGTTGATGATAATTTTCCCTCCAATTCATCAAATTCCCATCCTCTAAGCAATTTTGTCATTAATAATACATACAAAAAATACGTCCGGTCAACAAAAAATCTCAAGAAAAAGAGAGAACATCAAAAAATCAGTCTAATAGTGCTACGCAAAGAACAGAGATCCCCCTTGTCCCTGAACAAGGGGATTAGAATATCATGTATATTCTGATGGTTCCTGTTCTCATATTCCAGACTAAATTTGCAAACGGTAGTTTGCACCAAAAAGACAGTATAGGATTATTATAGAGCCTGCAGCTTGATTGACATCCTTTATTGTTCTGTCGGATTTTTTACATACGTATCAAACCACTCCACCCACCGGGCCCAGAGGTCCATATAGGTTTCGATGCACCGGGGGCCGTGTGATTCATAGGGGTAGATATAGAGCACAGCGTTTTTCCCCAGTCCGGTGAGAGCCTGCATAAGGCGTTCGGACTGGATGAGGAACGTCCCTGAATTGTTATCCGCGGCTCCGTGATACATGAGCATGGGTGTGTTGATGTGGTCAGCTTCGAAAAAGGGCGACATCTCTATGTAGATATCCTGTGCATCCCAGATGAAGCGGTTTTCTCTCTGGAAAGTCATGGGTGTCAGGGTCCGGTTGTAAGCTCCGTCTCCGGCTATCCCGGCTTTAAAGAAAGGGGTGTGAGCCAGTATGTTTCCGGTGGCAAAGGCTCCGTAGCTGTGCCCTCCGTGACCGAGCCGGTCTATGTCCACGTATCCCATGTCATCTATTTTTCTGATGGCCGCATACATGGAATCCACCAGATGGGCGATGTAGTGGTTGTTGTAGGTGTTGCCTTTTCCGATGATGGGGATATCAGGGACCACCACAGCATAGCCCTGTGACAGCCAAATATCGGATGCATTGCGGTCGTTTAAATGGGGAAAAGCATTCTGGTTGCGGCTTCGGATAGCGGCCTTTTTGTATTCTTCAAAGGATTGGTATTCACGGGGGTAGGTCCAGAAGACCGCAGGGACCCGCTCTCCTTCTTTATGATCCGGAGGGAGTGAGATCTGACCGTAACAGATAAGCCCGTCGCGCCGGGTGAATTCAAAATCGATTCTTTCGCTGTCTTTAAATTCGGGAAAGGGATTTTTATTGTCTGTGAGTTTGGTCATGGAGCCATCACTATCTCTCAAATAGCTTTGAGGGAAAGTGTCTCTGGATTCTCTGCTGATGATCAGTTTGTTCATATCTTTGTCCACGGCTGCGAGCGGCTCTTCATACATATCTGAAGATCCTTCAAAAACAAGCTGTTCCTTTCCTGTTTTGATGTGGATTTTTTTGATAAAAGGCTGCGGTTTGAAGTTTTCCTTATACCCTTCACCTTCAAGATAGATGGATTTTCCGTCACTGGATGTCAAGGTATACGCAATACCGTTTCCGGTTCTCCGGGTCATGATGTCGCCTGGAAGGTTTAAAATATCTTCAGTATCGATATCTTTTTTAATGATGAGGACCTTTGGTTCTTTTTTGGTGAAGTCGATGGCGATAATTTCCTGTTTTCCTTCATCTGTACGGGTGGCGAAAGCATATTCTCCATTTGCTGAGAAAGACACATCATTCAACCTGTTTTCGCTTTTAACAAGGATTCGGGGATTTTCCATATCAAAAGGAGGCGGGAGAAACATCAATTGATCCATCTGTTTCTCATCTTTGGCCTCTTTTTCTTCATCGTTTTGTTTATCTTTTTTTTCCTGCTGGAGGAAATAGAGTCCTTTTCCGTCAGGCCGCCAGGCCACTTCTCTGGGTAGAGATCTGGCCGGACCCGAGTCGCGGCCCATGGCTTCGCTTAAAGGAGTTTTGCGGATTGTGGAAAGGATCTCTCCCTCTTGGTTCATCACCACGAGTTCTCTGGGGAATTCTCTGTAGCTCACGATGTATGAGAAAGGTCTGACCAGTTTTTCGGCGAGTATGTATTTTCCGTCAGGGCTGAGAGAGATACTCATATACATGGCGGGTTCGCCCAGCTTTTTGATTGAGTTATCAGATGAAAGCACGGCCAGTTGGGAAGTGGTGTAGTATTCAAAAAGCTTTTTGTCATGAGGCGTTCGAAGAAGAAAGGGATAGGTCCTTGTGGGAGTCTCTTTTTCTCTTGTGTGTCTGATAATAGGTGTTGCAGGAATCGGATTTTTCTTTGGTTCAAGCCCTCTGTCAGAGGGAACAAGAAGAGTGATGAGGGAACCGTCGGGAGTCCACTGGATCATGTTTGAACTGGCTGACCTCTGCCGGTAGCTCCGTACGCCTCCCAATGTGGCCATGACAAAAGCCTCTGCAGTAGGGCCGGCTTTTCCGGTCTCCACATCAGCGGTCCACACCTGTGAACCCTGTTTAAGATGGGCGAGAAAGGCGATTTCTTTTCCATCAGGGGACCAGGTCATATCACTGATCAGTGTATCCTCGGGGAGTTCGACCATCCAGGACTCTCTTTTTTGTAAGGAATAGATCTTGAGGCCTTCTGTTCCGTATGTAGACAGCCCCCATTCTCTATTGACGTCAGGGCAGAATTCGAGCATGGCGAGCCGGTAGGTTTTTTGAGACATAAGCTCCAGAGAAGAAAATCTTCTCTGTATGGGGATCATGAAATGGATCCCGTCAGGACCCAGAGCATTAAGCTCATCGTAGTGTCGGTGCCGTGTGAGAATGTCCTGTATGGACTCATCCGGGCTCAAGTAAGACTCTTTAAATGCCTTTTCGTCCTGAGCAGAGGACAGTCCTGTTATGAGGATTATGGGAAGAAAAAAGAAAAATGTTTTACGGAATGAATTTTTCATAAAAAATACCTCCAGTTTCCTTGTTTTCGAGTAAGATTTATTTCAATCCGCTGTAATAGATGCCGTTAAAAAGAAATTTGAATGTGCCGTGGGGCTGGCCGCGAAACGTGACTTCCGGACCGAGCAAAAGGAGCCGGCCTTTGCCCACTTTGGCATCAAGGACGGCAATGCCTCCTTTGAGATACTGCTGTCCCATGGCCCAACCGCTTACCATAAGTTCTTCCGCATCAAACCAGGAAACAGGCTTAAAGCCTTTGAGCGTCGCTTCGGGAAGAAGGCGGAACACAGGGCTTCTGTTGAAAAACACATTGACTTTTTCAGGCATTCCGTAGGCAAGGGGATTTGAGTTGTTCACTTTGACCTTAAGGATAGAGCCGGGAATAAAGAATTCTTCTATTGGAAGGGATTCGCTTTTTCCATCCTCTGTTTTTTGGGCTATGGCGTTTTCTACAGGGAGCCCGAGATGATAGGCAAGGTCATTGGCGCTTCCTATGGTAATGATATGTCCTCCTTTTTTGAGAAAATCCTCAAGCTCGGGGATGGTCTTTTCTTTCGTTACGCTCCCCAGCCTGTCCCTGTATTCTGCGGGAATCGTCTCCGGGTCAACAGGACCGCTTCTTCTGTAGAACATCTCTTCGCGGGAATCCAAGCCGGGTATGGAACGGCTGACAAAGATCAGTACATCGAATTTCTCATTCAGGCTGCCTTTATCCAGTTCCGGAGCAAAGATCAATCTGAAGTCAAACTCAAACTTCTCTAAGATCCATCGGATCCATCCTGAATCCATGGAGCCTCCGTACTGGTCCCACAGGCCTATTCTTACGGGGCTTACTTTGTAGGCCTTATCAGCCAGCTTCATGTTGGTGCCCGTAAAATCAAGGCCTGTATCTGCACTGATTTTTTTCAGAGCGTCCGGAGTGGACCTTTTTGCCTGGATGTACATGGTGCCTGCCGGATAAGTTATATTGTTGAACTGAACGGATTCTTTTAGCCAGAAGACCTCTTCTCCGGATTTCAGCAAACGGTTGAGGGCTGTAAAAGAGTCGTTTTTTTTGTGGCTCAGAAGAAAACCTTTTGAGCCGGGATTGGATATTTTTCCCGGAGAAGGCTTGATCACATCTGTTATCTCTTCAAAAGGACCGTCAAAACCATCCATTATCCTGTCGAACTCAACTCCCATTTGAAAAGCCAGTGTGTAGCCGGCGCTGTCATAAGGAGGAAGGGGAGGACCTCCGGGGTATTGAAAGTCATCCGGATAGTACTGCGGTTCGAACATGTCTATCACATGAGGTCTGAAAGCCTGTGCTGTTTTTATGACCAGAGAACCTTCGTGGTATTTTTTCCCATTCACTTCAAAGGGGGCTGAAGCCCTATACACGGTGATTCCGTTTTTAATAAGGGTGTTGACGAATTTTACGGCCGTGAGAAAATCATGCTGGTCGGAGGAAATGATGAATCCGCGCGGGTCTCTGAATTCCGGTTTGCGGAGCACCTCTTCATAGTATTTTACGGGATATCCTCTGGAGCGCCCGGAACCGGTCATTTCAGGTTTGTCTCTGTTTATAGCCTCTGTCACCGCTTTTGTTTTCTCTGGGGTTATGGTCCAGTGGTCTCCGCTTCCCCGCTCTATGGAATTTTTCCCCATGCGGAATATATTGAACAGAAAATCTTCCTTGAGTTTGGAAGCCAGGTCCAGTATGGCCCTGTCCGCACTTATGGAGTATTCTATGGACTGGTGCATATGCCATTTTTGCGGGGCGATGGGATAGGGAGTGTCTCCGTCCGGGAGCTGTCTTTCCAGGAGGAACGGGATTTCCATCGGTGTCGGATTTCCGATCATCTCGGTAAGGATCCCGATCATGTTGTGAAAGTAGGGGGTGCATCTCAGGCATCCGTTCCACCAGGTCTGGTACCAGGCTCCTTCTCTCATTGTGGAGCCGGGTTTCCCTTCTTTAGCAAAACGGCTGTGCATGGCATTTCCCACGGTAGTGATACCGAGAACAAGCAGAGGGTCCAGATTATAGCTGTGGGGGTCTTTAAAAGGAGGGGCAAAGAGAACGCATCCTGCAGGGCCTGTCTGGTGATGATTGTAAACGATCTGAGGGAACCACTCTCTGTAATGGATGTTGCACACGGCTTCTGTTTCTTTCTGTGTCACCATATAAAAATCTCTGTTGTTGTCATGCCCGATGTATTTCTGGTAAAGCCGGGGAAGATTTCTTGTGGTCCTTTTTTCTGGCTCCTCATGCCGCATATACCAGTTTCCGACCAAGTCCATCCCATCCGGATTGGTTATCAATGCAAGAAGGATGACATTATCCAGGATCCTCAAGGTTTCAGGGTCATTCATGCTGACCATTTGAAAGACCAGTTCGATTTCCTGTTGGGCGCCCACCACTTCTGTAGAGTGAAGCCCTCCGTCTATCCAGACTACGGCCTTTCCTTTACGGGCCAGTTCTTTGGCTTCCTCCTCGGTAAGGTTTTGTGCAAGCGCCAGTCTGCGGGATATATCCTTATAGGATTCGAGGTTTTTATGGTTTTCCGGTGATGTGATAATGGCCATCACCATGTCTCTTCCTTCTTCGGTCTTTCCTATGGTTTGAAGGATCATCCGGTCTGATTCCTGAGCCAGTTTTTCCCAGTATTCTTTAAGCTGGGCATAGGTAGCCAGCCAGTAGTCATCTCCGATCTTATGTCCGAACTGTTCTTCGGGCGTTGTGATAGGAGTCTGACTGAAAAGGGGGATCAGACTGAAAGAAAAAACAAGTAAAAAAACGGATATCTTAGAAAGGGATGATTGTTTGGTCATACATTCCTCCATTTGAATTTTCCTTTATATTGAAATATAAGGTTTCACCTTTGTCCAGATGTTTTTTATCGCCTCTGTCATAGGGGATTCAGTGTATTCCACTACGGAAAGTCCCTGCATTTGAGCGTCAGTGATGGAGCGGTCATAAGGGATTTTTCCGACGTATTCCGCGTTATAATCCCGGGCCAATGATTTGATCTTCTCTGTCATTTCCAGGTTGATGTCGTATTTGTTCACCACCACGCCGGAAGGGATTCCGAAATGGGCGGTTACATCTAAGATACGGCCGAGGTCGTGGACACCGGATACAGTGGGTTCTGTAACGATGAGGGCATAATCCGATCCGGTTAGGGAAGCGATCACAGGACAGCCTGTGCCCGGGGAACCGTCTATGACGGCCTCGGATAATGTGCTTTCCTGAGAGAGTTGGATCAGTTTGTTCCTGACCAATGTGACCAGTCTTCCTGAATTCTCTTCAGCGATCCCCAGTCTGGCATGACTCATAGGGCCGTGCCTGGTCTCTGAGAGGAACCATTCCCCGTTCACAGCGTCTTCGATGTTCACGGCGTTATCTTCACAGACAATATGACACACGCCGCAGCCTTCACAGGCCAGTTGATCAATGAAAAAAGAGGGTTTGCCGTCTGAAATCTTTTCTTCCACAGCAAAAAACCGGCATTCTTGTTTGCACTTCCCGCAGGCCGTGCATTTTTCCTGGTCGATCTCAGCAAGGACGCTTCCGCTGAAAGTCCCTCTTTCCTTGATCTCTGGCTTTAGAATAAGGTGGAGGTCTGCCGCATCCACATCACAGTCAGCTATGAGAGTGCGGCCGGACAGGGCTGCGAAGGAGGCTGCAAGAGAGGTCTTTCCGGTCCCTCCTTTCCCGCTTATGACCACAAGTTCTTTGGGTTTTCTGCCCGCAGGAGTATGGTCCTGTTTTTCTTTATCTATTTTTTGTTTGATGTCCTCGGTACCTTTGCCTTTCTTTTTTTTCACCACTCTTTTTTGCCGGCTTTTTTTAATTATTTTCCCGGCCATTTCTTCAAAAGGTTTTTTGTATTGAGCGAGCTTTTCCACCACCAGGTCTCCTTTGGAATAGGTTTCAGCTATGCTCCGGTCATCAGGTATCTCTCCCACAATATCTATTTGTTCCTTTTTCAGATATTTTTTTAAGGCATCGTTCTTGTACTCAGCCCGGTTCACCACTACGACCGGTTCTTTACCTATTTCTCTCGACATATCCACTGCCAGCTTTAAGTCATTAATGCCGAACGGAGTGGGGTCTGTCACAAGAACGCACAGGTCTGCGTCTTTAATGGTTTCAACGACCGGGCAGGTGGTCCCGGGCGGGGAATCCAAGATATTGATCCCTTCCTCTGTTTGTTCTTTGACTTTTTTGACCAACCTGGGGGACATGCCTCCTTCCGCGGTTTCGAGAAGCGCATAATGAAAGGAGATGGACCTGCTTTTTCCATGCTTGAGAACACCTATTTTCCTGTTCTCTTCAACAATCGCATCTACAGGACAAACCACTTGACAGGCACCGCACACATGGCAGAGCTCTTTGAAAAACAGGATTTTCTTTTCAATCATTGTGATGGCGTTGTAGTGACAGGCTTCTGCGCATTTGCCGCAGAAAATGCACTTATCCTCATCCACACCAACCGGAGATAAAAGCATCACATCCTCCTGCTTGTGGATGAGGGGCTTTAGGAAAAGATGACCGTTGGGTTCCTCCACGTCACAGTCCAGATAATGAACCGCCTCTCCTTTCTCAGCAAGGACTGCGGCTATGTTAGTGGCAATAAAGGTTTTTCCGGTCCCTCCTTTTCCGCTTGAAATAGCTATTTGCAAGGACATTTGATTTTCCCTTCGTGTTACTTTATTTGATTCAGTGAAATGCTCCCTAAATCCGTCTATTATAAGAGATATTCATGTAAAACGAAAGAACATTGTCCTTTTTTACGGTGTGACTTTTTCTTGACGTTCCTTTTTTATCGAATATACTTAAACCTTGGCATTGACGGGTTCAGGAGCATTGAAAGAAAGTGGTAAAGAGAAAGTGAGATCTCCGGATTAGAAAGACCTAAAATGTCAGTTATCCTGCGAACCTATGACCAGAAAGCAGAGGTTGAAGACCATCAACAGAAGACCCTT
>CAZSZS010000180.1:0-3874 GCA_964611275.1 uncultured Eubacteriales bacterium | reverse complement strand
AGAGCCTGAGTGCCTCCTCAGATTTGGTGAAGTTTTTGATCTTTTCGTCATAATCGTTAATGATCTCGTAGCGTTTGAATCCAAGATTTGTTTTTATCCATACAGTTAGATCGTCGATTCTGTCTAAAAGGTTTCCTTCCTCTCCTTTTTTGACCTGGATGATCCGGGTGCTCAAAGTTTCATAGCTGAAAGGTTTGACGATTTTTATGGAGAAACGGAGGATATCGCCAAATTTGCTGTAATTTCCCTGTACATAGTACCGGATATTCTCGTTCTGGGCAATTTTATCAAGGACCTTTTTGGTAGGGGTTTCGTCAGATTTGTGCAGCATTTTTGTAAGTAGAGCGTCAAACTGCAGAGTGGGAATGACGCGCAGATATTTGGACTGTTCTAGGTCAGTAATGATCATTTCCTGGAAGTCTTTTTTGTAATGGTCCAGAGAATCCTCCCCGGAATTGTTCTGGAATGGAAGAACGGACATGGTCATTTGGGTCATACCTGGAATCCCGAATTTCTCCCCTTTTCCTGTAAAAAAAAGCAAGTAGGCAGTCACTATGAAAGCAAGGACAACGGCAAGATAAAAGAACGGTCTTTGAAAAAGGTTGAGCGGTTTCTTATACTTTACGGTCTTTATGTCCATCCCTGTTGATTCAAGGTCTTTGAGGATTTCGTCACAATTCTGATAACGGTTCTCAGGATTTTTGTGAAGGCACTTCAAGATGATTTTTTGGAGAGTGGGAGGTACATCAGACTTCAACTCGGTTATGGAAGGGGGTTTTTCTTGGAGATGCTTTTGAATGTATTCTTTTGCTGTGTGCGCCTCAAAAGGCAGTTTTCCAGTGAGCATTTCAAATAATATGATTCCCATTGAGTAAATATCTGCCCTTTGATCGAATTCTTCGCCTTTTGCTTGTTCAGGTGAGATATAAGGAAGGGTTCCTGCTACTTTCTTTTCCCGCTCCATTTTTCGAGTTTTAAGAGATTTGGATATTCCAAAATCCATGATATATGCATGGCCTCTGTAATCGATCATGATGTTGCGCGCTTTTAGGTCCAGATGGACAATATTTTTCTGGTGAGCTGCCTTAAGTCCAAGGCATATCTGTTTGGCAATAGAGATGGTGGTTTCAGCACTGAGTGCCCCGGAGGTGTGAATTAGATCTTTGAGGTCGTGTCCTTTGATATAATCCATAGATATAAATTTAATCTTATTGACTTCACCAAGGTCATGTATTCGTATCACATTTTCATGGGATATAGATCGAGCCAGGATTGTTTCTTGTTTAAAATTCTGGATAAAATAAGGATCTTTGGAATAGAGAGGGCGGATCATCTTGAGGGCGACGACTATATTCAGTTCAGTGTCTTCTGCTTTGTAGACACATCCCATCCCTCCTCGACCGATCTCTTCAATGATCCGATATCGAGAGCCGAATCTTTCTCCTGGAGAAAACGAGAGATCGTCCGATGCCCTTTTTTCATAAGGAGTGGTATAAGTTAAGGTCTCTGCCTTTTCTTTTAAAACAAATCCGCATTTATTGCAGAATTGATGCCCATCAGGAATAGGAGATTGACACTGAGGACATTTTATTTTTTTGTCTTTATTCCCCATTACTAATAATATATATATAAAAAAAGTCAGAAGTCAATGTTTCGTCTGAGGAAAAAGGTGATTAATTTATCAATTTTTGAGGAAGAGGAGGGTTGATATATCACCTAATATAGAATAAACTCAAAAAAAAGTGATGGCAAATCGCATATAATCTGATATATTAATTATATTAGCTGTAAGAAAGAGCAGTTAAAAAGGGGACATGCACTGATGAAAAAAGTGCTGATTTACCTTTATCTTTTTTTGGGGGTAGTTATTGTCATTCTAGGAGTATATGGGTATTCCTTACTTCGCCAGCGTCCACAACTTCCTGCCGGAATCGATAAAAACAATGTCGTTCAGATAGAAAATATCCAAGTCGCCTGTCCGGATGACATCATATTTGTGCTGCGCAGCAAATCAATTGGTGAAACCATTTCAGTCCATGTCAAAGAAAGTGAATATATACAGGTTATTCAGGTTACTTTGGTGCCTTATTACTCAGGGACTCCTGTTCCCTTGATCTATCTGTTCATTGGCCTTTTTACTTCAGCTACTGGATTTTTTGTTTATATTCTCCGTTCCCGTGATAAAAAGGCTAGAGTGTACTATTGGACCTGCCTTATGTTTTCTTATTCTCTTATAGTAGGGAGCGGATATTATCTTGCGGCAAAAAGCTGGACGTCAGAAATAGCAGCATCATTCAATTATATGACTTATCCTCTGGTTGTTGCTCTTCTGCTTCATTTTTCATTCCAGTTCACGCCCCGAGAATGGAGAATCAATAGAATACTGGTCCTGCTCATTGTTTACCTTCCTTCCTCTTTGTTTATAGTCTTATGGATTCCTGTGTTTCTTATCAGCATTTTGTCAAAGTCCATTGAAGCTTATCATATCCATTTGACAATACTGGATGTCTTTCGGATCTATCTTATCCTTTATGTCGGTATTTCAGTAGGGCATTTGATCCGATTGTATAATTTGATTTTCATGCAGGAACAGCGGGCTCAAATCAAATGGGCGCTTTATGGTTTGACAATAGGCCTGGCACCCTTTATATTGCTTTATTTAATCCCCACTATCCTGGGCTGGAGCCCTGTTGTCTCAGAGGAAATTTCCAATATGTTTTTTATCATTATACCTGTGACCTTTTCCATAGCTATCATAAAATACAAACTGATGAACATAGAACTTGTGATTAACCGTTCTTTGGTCTACGGGCTTCTGTCTATTTTCACAGTGAGTATATTCCTGTTTTCTCTTCACCTCCTTCATAATTACATAGCTCAATGGTTAGCGGTTGAAAATTATATCTTATCAGGAGTTGCTGCGCTGATGGCTGCATCCGCCTTTCATCCTTTAAGGAAGAACATACAGAATTTTGTGGATAAGGCCTTTTTTCGGCTCAGTTACGACTATAAAAAAGGCATTTTAAATTTTATGGAAAAGGCCCAGAAGATGGCCATACCCGATCAACTGATTGATTTCTTTTTCTTGACTCTTGATAAGGCTCTTCCTTTGAAGAGAAGAGGAATGGCAATTTACACTTTAAAGAACGATAAGCCGGAGTTCATCTTAAAGAGAGAATGGAATGGGGTGATGAATGCAGTTATTCAAAAAGATGCAGCGGGGGCTCAGATTTACTCAAAGAAAAATTCTGTAAGAATCGAAGAGGGAATAGACTTCTCTAAGGAATCCGTTCTTGATAAATTGGGTATGGAAGCGGTCATTTTTCTGAATTTTCAGATGACCGCTCTCTCCGGCTGCTTAGTCCTGGGCAAAAAAAAATCAGGAGAAAGATACTCTCATGAGGACATCGAACTCCTGCTCACTCTCTCTCAAGAACTGACAGTCAACCTTGAAAGAATCGAACTTCAGGAAGAGATGTTTTATGAAAAAAAGGAAAAAGAGAAATTGGACGAATTGAACCGAGTAAAAACTGAATTCATCACATCTGTTTCACATGAGATTCGAACCCCAATGGCATCCATTCAAAGCCTTTCTGAAATTTTAAAGGATGGAAAAATTGAGGATGCCGTAAAGCAAAAGGAGCTTTTGACCCTTATGGGATGTGAATGCACAAGTCTTTCGCGTTTTCTTCATAATATTATGGACTTTTGTAAAATCGATTCGCAGAAAAAGCAGTATCAAATGGAAACCATGGAAATCATCCCATTGATTGAAAATTTGCTGAAGCTTTTCAATCCAAGTTTTGAGTCTGAAATATTTAGAGTCAAAACGCTTTTTCCTGATAATCCCGTTGTCCTGAGGGTGGATCCGGAT
>CAZSZS010000179.1:0-15575 GCA_964611275.1 uncultured Eubacteriales bacterium | reverse complement strand
AAAAGCCGGGGAAGAAGTCGAAAACATCTATGAGATCGCTATAGTCAGAAAAGACGGTTCTTTTTTCCCTGCGGAAATCAATGTTTCCCTTGTTCAATACCAGGGAGAACCAGCCGGGCTTGTTTTCATAAGGGACATCACCAAGCGCAAGAAAGCAGAGGAAGCTCTGAGAGAAAGGGAACAACTGTTGAGCAATGTTTTTCAATCAATGCAGGAAGGTGTCCTTGTGCTAAACACTGATTTCAAATGCACTTACTGGAACAAGGGGATGGAACAAATCTCGAACATTAAAAGGGAAGAAGTTATGGGAAGTATCCCTTGGAAGAAATTTCCATTCATAAAAGGCAAAATCGAAGACGCCATGAAAAAAGCAATGAGAGGAATCGTATCCCGTGGTATAGAATTGAAATATTCTTTATCTGATGGAAAAGAAGGATGGACAACAGAAAACTATTTCCCCTTGAAAGATGCTCAAGAGAATATCATTGGCGTGACCGGTGTGATTGAGGATATTACAAAGCGCAAAGATACAGAGGAAAAAATAAAGAAGTCCCTGGAAGAAAAAGAAGTCCTTTTAAAAGAGATCCACCACAGAGTTAAAAACAATATGCAGGTCATCTCCAGTCTTATCAACATTCAAGCAAGGCGCATTGAAGACGAAAAAGCAAGAGAGATATTCAAGGACACCAGAAACCGGGTCATGTCAATGGCTCTGGTGCATGAAAGGCTGTACCGCTCAGAAGACCTGGCGGGAATCGATTTTAAAATATATATAGAGCGGATGTCGGTCCATCTTATGAGTTATTACAGGGACGTTTCGCAAAATATTGAATTGAAAACAGATGTTGAGGGCATCTTGCTCGACATCACTAAAGCCGTGCCGCTAGGCCTTATCACCAATGAACTATTAACCAACTCTTTAAAACATGCTTTTCCAAAAAGCAAAAAGGGAAAGATAACCATAGATTTTCACAAAAAGGGGAAAACTTACCACCTGAATATCGGAGACAACGGCAGAGGATTCCCCAAAGAGCTGGACTTCAGGAAAGCGGAATCGATGGGAATGGACCTTGTGAATTCCCTGACAAAGCAGATAAACGGCCGTATAGAGCTTGTAAGGGACAAAGGAACTCTCTTTAAGATCACTTTTAAGGAATAACCTCCTTTTTAACGAACATGCATCCCTTGTTATTAGGACAATCATCCTGATTTAGAAAAGGAAAATTTCTCGGGGGAAAACTCCATAAAAGACAGAATTAACTTTATATTTTTCGGCTTCTCGTGTATATTGGTTCACTTGTATTGAAATCTACATAGAATAATAAACTTCTTATATTAGAAAAAAAGCCATGGAATCTGAAAAATACATGACCAAAGGGGTCAAAATCCTTTTGGGCGACCCTAAAAAAGCCATTTTAAAGCTTTCCGCACCCATGATGCTGGCTATGCTGCTTCAGGCTGTATATAATATCGCGGACGGCATCTGGGTGGCCGGACTGGGAGCCGACCAACTGGCTGCCGTGGGACTCTTCTTCCCGTTTTTCATGATCATTGTGGCTCTGGGAGCCGGAATCGGAGTGGGAGGAAGCTCAGCGATTTCCCGGAGAATCGGAGAGGGAAACAAAAAAGCCGCTGAAAACACAGCTTCTCATACCATTGTATTTGCCATAGGCCTTTCACTGATAATCAGCATTTCCGCACTCCCTTTTACAGGAAAACTCTTTCATTCTCTATCAGGAAACGGTGAGGTGGGGCGCATGGCCGCCAATTATGCCCGTATCCTTTTTGCAGGGACTTTCATCCTTGTTTTCTCTCATATCGCCAATGCGCTTCTCAGAGGAGAGGGGGCTGCCAAAAAGGCCATGTACGGATTAGCCCTTGGCTCCTGTTTGAACATCGTGCTTGATCCCTTATTTATATACGGATTCAAACTGGGGGTCGTAGGTGCTGCCTGGGCCACTCTGATATCCATAGCCATATCCGCTGTTCTGTTCTTTTACTGGCTTTTTATCCAGAAAAAAACATACCTCCGGATCACTTTCCATGATTTCAAACCGAATATGAAAATTTTGAGAGAGATCCTCTCGGTCGGGTTCCCCTCGTCCCTTGCCCAATTGTCCATGTCTGCTGCCATGATCGTTCTGAATATCGTGGTCATCCAGGCCGGAGGAACAGACGGAGTGGCCGTATTCACAAGCGGCTGGCGTATTGTTATGGTTGGCACCATTCCTCTTATAGGAATGGCTACAGGAGTTGTTTCCGTAACAGGGGCTGCATACGGGGCTCAAAACAAACAGAAACTGAAAACAGCTTTTCTGTATGCGGTTAAAATCGGAATGCTCATCGAACTGGGAATCGGAATCCTTGTGGCTCTTTTCGCAAGTAAGATAAGCTATATTTTCAGCTATTCCAAAGAAGCCTCCCGTATCCAGGATGAGCTGATTAACTTTCTTAGGATTACCGCGATATTATACCCTACAGTTCCCCTGGGCATGCTCACTTCTGCCATGTTCCGCGGCATAGGAAAAGGCACCCGTTCTCTGATCGTGACCATTCTTCGGACCATTATTTTTCAGGTTCCTATGTGCTACCTTCTCGGCATCACTTTTGGGCTTGGTCTGAACGGTGTTTGGGCGGGAATCGTTGCAGGGAATGTAGCAGCGGTCGGGATTACCTTTTCCTGGGGAAAATATACGGTCGAACACGTGATAAAAAAAAGGGCAGCCTTAGAGAGTGAGGCTGCCCTTTAGAATTTTTCGTTACTTTGCTTTTCTCAGCAGGATATCCCCTTCGTTGTTGCTGAACACATAAACAGGACCGCCTCCATTTATTTTGGCGTATATATATCTGCTGAAGGAGATATCAAAATACTCTCCCCGGGCAAAGTCTCTTACTCCCTTGAAGCTAACAGCAAGGCCTTCTAGGGATTCACCTGAAACCAACACAGGAGCATTGGGGACTTCGGGAGGATTTAAGTAATAAAAACTTCTTAAACTTTCTCTTTTGAGATTTTTCAGTTTATCCGAGTCAAAATCAAATCCTTCATCAGGATTGCGGACGATCTGGAGGTCAAAGTCAGTGTACACCTCGCCCTCGCCGGATTTCATTTTGAGGTTGGCCTTGGCGGCTGATGGAAGAGTGACGTCAATATCCCCTTCCCAGCAGGTGAAAGACATGGGAAGGTCCGGAGATACGCTCTTGAATACGGCCTTGATCTCTCCTTCATAAGCATGGGCTACGACCGCACCGGAGATCCCGGCCAGATCGATGTTGCCATTATGATTGGTGACTTCGATCTCTCCGTTTACATTTTCAACCTTCACATCTCCGTTCTCATGCGCGCTGATGCTTACGGACGTGGCATAAGGCACTCTGACGGAAATATCCACCGTCTGCTTGAAAGAACTCACGCTGATGCGCATCACATTTTCATCTTCCATGACTCTGAGCCCTGTGGTGTCGATCTGGACAAGCTTCAGCCCTCTGGCCTTTTCATTCCTTTCGATCTCTTCTTCTGTCACCAGCTTCTCTCTGACCCTGGCTTCCACTATGACCTCTTTTCCGTTATATCCTGTAACCGTGATACTTCCGTTTTGCACTCCCGCTTTGACCAGCCCGGGTTCATTCGGATTGGAAAAAGGGACCGTGGCTTTATCCGCGGCTTTGTCCTGTGCATAGAGAAAGCTGCCTGCTATGAGGATAACAAGCGCTATCCCTAACAATTGAATATTTTTCTTGATTGTTTTTTTCATTTTTTTTCTCCTTTGCTTTCTTTTCTATCTATGGTTAATCCCCTTTTTCATAGAATTTTTATCCTCTAAAAACTCAACCTCTGTATACCCTGTTCGGCCCTGTCTTTTATTTCAGGATTTACGCCCTCTTGCTCCAGCAGGCTTTTCAGGGCATCCACTGCTTTTCTTTCCCTGATGCTCACCATAAGGTCAATAAGTGCTGCCTGGACCATGGGTGAAGACTGTCGGGATAAGGAATCGATCAACCCCTTCTTTACCTTTGGATGATCGTGGAAGAGATACAGAGCTTCCACAGCCGCCAGCCGGACATTCACATTCGAATCTGAGTCGAGTGTGGAGAGCAGTTTGTCCAGCAGCTTGTCATCCGGTTCGACCAGAGTATGGCTCATGTTTATCCCCTGAAGCCGTTCGCTGGCTGAGTCCTTGTCGATGAGGGATACAGCGAGGGACTGCCTTGTAGTCTGGACCTCATCCACCA
Organism: uncultured Eubacteriales bacterium; assembly: GCA_964611275.1. Lineage (GTDB taxonomy): Bacteria > Acidobacteriota > Aminicenantia > Aminicenantales > Aminicenantaceae > WJMT01. Next base: position 11,345 of record CAZSZS010000179.1, on the reverse strand, counting down.
GCGCCGTGTTCACGGCTTCCTTGTGAGGGATGATGGTCCACACATTTCCGATGACCAATCCCAACACAAGCGTCCCCAGTGTCAGGGCAAACTGAAAGGCAGGCTTTCTTGGCCAAAGATTCTTAAGACGGGAGAAAAATCCGGGCCTGACTTTTTGAAAGTTCTCTTCTTCTGCCTGCTTGTACTGCTCCAGCATACTGTAAAAACGGGTGCTGAGCCGTTCACTGGGCATCTTTTCGTCGAGAACCCCCAATTTTGTCCAGATTTCAGTGAGTGACTCGAGGTCTCTGCGGCAGTTGCCGCATTCAGCCACATGCGCCCTGATTTCTTCCTTTTCCTTTTTTGAAAGCTGACCGGTCAAATACTCTACAAACCTTTCCTGTATATTGCTGCATGTCATGACGGCACACCTCCCTGCAGCTCAAGATAGATTTCTCCGAGCTGCTTGACAGCCCTATGAATACTGGCTTTTATGGTCCCTTCCCTGCACCCAAAAAGTTCAGCGATCTCCTTGTACTTCATATCCTGAAAACGGCTCAGTATAAGAGCTTCCCTTTTCTTTAAGGGCAGTTGAGAAAGAGCTTTTTGGATAAGTTCTTTATCCTTCTTCTGCTCAAGAGCATGCAAGGGGGACTCCCCTTGGCTTTCCGGTTCTTCGAACTGGTCTTCCAAATTATATGTCTCCTTGCTTTTTCTCAGGTGGTCCACATGTACATTTCTGGCAACTCGATACATCCACACAACAAATTTCCCTTTTCCTTTATAGGAGGAACGGTACTTGAGCATACGGACAAACACGTCTTGCACCAGGTCTTCACTCAGGTTGTGGGACCCGGTCAATCGCAAGAAAAAGTTGAAAATCTTCACATGATGCCTCTCAAATAAAATGGCTAATTTTTCAACCTGTCCGTCTCTTACTTTTTCCATAATAGCACTGTCTGATAAAGATACCATTCTGTTTATCCTTGATTCAGCTGTCATTTATATAGACTCCATTATAATAAAAAGGTTACAAAATAATTCCTGTTTTTTCACGTTTGTTTTTTTGGCACAGTTTGTATATTATCATAACTCAACCAAGCTATTTATTAACCTGGATTATTCATAAAAAAATGGCGGCTTGCTTATTCTATAAAACACAGGGTTCATTATGAAAAAGATCCCCATGCTCTTTTTATTTCTGTTCATTCCGTGCTTCTTGTTCTCCTCTGCACAAAGATTCATAAGATTCGAACACATTCTTCCCACCTTTAATACGGTTCCTCTTTCTGTTGTCTCTAGTATCCTTCAGGATAGAGAAGGCTTCCTTTGGTTTGGAACGCAAGAAGGATTAGCCAAGTACGACGGGTACCGTTTCACTCTTTTCACTCCCCCTCAGTCTGGACATGAATCGTCCTTATGGCCTGTCTCTGTCTTCCCGATGATAGAGGACGGCAAAGGAGATATCTGGTTCGGGACCAACGGGTACGGGCTCTTTCGTTTTGCCAGGCACAATGAGGAATTTACTCCGTTCACGCATGACCCTGAAAATCCGGATAGTTTAGCCGGAAACACCATTCTTTCCTTACAAGAAGATAAGAGCGGCGATCTGTATATCGGAACCCGATCTAAAGGGCTCTGCCGCTATGAGAGACAAAACAATACATTCACAAAGATACCCTTAGGAGAGAATGTTGAAACCATATGGGCCCTTCTCAAAGACAGCCAGAACCGTATCTGGGCCGGAACTCAAAACTCGGGATTGTTTCGATTCGATCCTGAAACCCGGGAGGTCAAGAATTATAAAAACGACACCGCCAACTCGCACAGCATCGGAAGCAACACGGTCTGGTCGATTTTCCAGGACAGACAAGGGACGATCTGGGTGGGCACAAAAAAAGGAGGATTGAACCGGTTTGACGGGGAAAGTGAGGGATTTACCCCCTATTTCGGAGACGGATTTGAGAGCATCGACCTCAGGTATTCAAACATCATTTCCCTATGCGAAGACAGGATAGGAAAAATCTGGGTCGGAACCCAGGGGGATGGATTAAGGATATTTGATAAAAAGACAGAGCGGTTCACGACTTACAAACACATTCCTCATGACTCTGATTCCCTCAGCGGCAATCATGTCAACGCCCTTTATCAGGATTCGTCCGGAATCATGTGGGTCGCGACACAAAGAGGAGGCATTAACAAGTCGCTCAACGATCAAGTAAAATTCAACCACTTCAAGCACAATCCTTACGACCCTCAAAGCATCAGTGTCAGCGATGTCCGTTCTATTTACAAAGATAAATCAGGATTTCTCTGGATAGGGACCAGCAGTGGACTGGAAAAAACAGATGAAAAGGGCGGCGAGACCACTCATTTTTTTCATGACCCGGCTGATGCGGCAAGCCTAAGCGAGGGCAGTGTTCAAACTGTACTTGAAGATGAGGATGGAATGATATGGTTGGGTTTGGATAAAACGGGGCTTAACCGTCTCGACCCCGGAACAGGAACCTTCACTCATTTCAGTCATAAAAAGAACTCGAAAAACAGCCTATCCCACAACAGGGTCCATGTGATCCATCAGGATAGATATGACAAAGATATCCTGTGGATCGGCACACAGTACGGACTCAATAAATTCAACAAAAACACAGGACATTTCACCCGATTTTTCTCCTCTTTGCAAGACTCTTCAACGCTCAGCTCTTCCCATATCACGTCCATGTATGAAGACAGCTCAGGTGTTTTATGGGTAGGGACTGCATGGGGATTGAACAGGATGGATAAAAGAACCGGACAATTCACCCGGTTTACGACTGAGTCGAGTGGTTCTCAAAACAACTCCCTTCTGGATAACCATGTGACTTCTCTGCTTGAAGACAGAAAGGGCATCATGTGGATAGGCACTTTCGGAGGAATCAGCAAATATGACAGAGCTAATGAAAAATGGGAATACTACAAAACCAGAGAAGGCCTTCCCGGAGATATTGTCTGCGGGATCTTGGAAGATAACACCGGATGTCTCTGGGTAAGCTCCAACAGGGGGCTTCTGAAGCTCGATCCGGAAACGGATCGCATCACAACCTACGGCCTCCATGATGGAATACAGTCCCAGCAATTCAACAGGGGAGCCTTTTTCAAAACCAGTAAGGGTCATATGTTTTTCGGCGGCGTGAACGGTTACAACAGCTTTGATCCAAAAGACATAAAGAAGAATCCCTTTATCCCCCCGGTCGTATGGACAGGTTTTTATCTCCAAAACAAAAAGCATGACCTGGGGCAACCGCTCTCTTCCCTTAGAGAACTGAAGCTCTATTCAGAGGCAGGATTTATCACATTTGAATTTGCCGCCCTGTGCTTCTTCAACCCGGAAATGAACCAGTTTGCCTTTAAACTGGAAGGAAGAGACAAAGAGTGGACCTACACAGGTCCCAACCGCACCCTTTCCTTCCCAAGCTCCTCAAAAAGAGAATACACACTTCACGTCAAAGCAGCCAATCCGGACGGAGTCTGGAATGAACAAGGGCTCTCCATCCCTCTCCAAATGATCCCTCCGTTCTGGAAAACCTGGTGGTTTATAACCTTAGTCCTGTCTGTGTTTTTGTTCATCATCCTGTCCTGGATACGCACAAGGGCAAAACTCAGGACCGCCCAAGCAGTAAAAAAAGAAAACCTGGAAAAAGTGTTTAAAAAATACAACCTCACCCAGCGGGAAAAAGAGATCATCACAATGATACTGGACGGAGCCAACAACAAGGACATTGAGAAAAAGCTCTTTATCTCAAGCAGTACGGTCCGGAATCACATCTATAATATATACCAGAAGCTGGGTATCCAGAACAGGATCGGACTCATCAATCTCATTAACAAGCCGTCTTAAGGTCACTTTTTTGATAGGAAAAAAGTTCTAACTTCAAAAATAGGACTTTTGTCTATGGAAATCCCTCTTTTGTTTCTTTATATTGAATCCGGAAAACAGGAATCTTTTTAAGGATGGTGAAAAAAATGAGTCAGAAAAAATGGATATCCGGATCGCTTTTAATGCTTCTGGCTGTGGTTTTCAGCCTCGGACTGACCTTTGCCTCCATAGAAGGGCCTGAGCTGTTGAACAAGGCCCTTTACGGAACGGTACCTGCTCTGGATGGCGATTCTCATGCGGATGAGTCTGCTGTCACACGAACGGAACTGTTTATAAATCACTATCATTTACGGCTTATCGGCTATATCTGTTTCGGACTTATGGTCCTTCTCATCGCAGCGGGTTTTATCACCGGTAAAAAAGGATTAGCATCAGCAGGAGCCCTCTTGATGTTCCTTCCTGTCTTTGCTCAGTTTGCTGCGGTCATGTTCTTTCTTGCCGGACTGGGTGTGCTGAATGTTATGTGGATGCCTGTTCTGGATATTTCCTACGGTGCCGGGCAATTGGGAGACATCGTCTATCTTCCCTACAGGCTTTTAAGGTCTCTCTTTTTAAAGATAGGATTTGATGTGCATTATCCATTGGTCTATCTTCTGATAGGAACCGGGCTTCTCCTTTTCATCATCGGCACGTACACCTGGTTCGTCTCCAGAGAACGAAAAAAAGATATGGCGGATTTCTGGATCTACCGGATCTCACGCCACCCCCAGTATCTGGGATGGATCATCTGGAGTTACGGAATGCTGCTGGCTTTGATGCGGGTGCAATACCCAAGAAGGTCCTGGGGCATTGCCGCCTCCCTACCCTGGATGCTTTCCGCCATGATCATTATCGGTGTGGCGCTTCTTGAAGAGAGAAAAATGAAGAAGCAGTTGGGAAATCAATATGAATCATACCGAGAGAAAACACCTTTTCTCTTTCCCCTTCCCAGGTTCCTGTCAAAACCCTTTGCCATCCCCACCCGTCTTCTTTTCAAAAAGAAATTTCCGGAGCGGAAAGGTGAGATCGCAGTGGTCCTTTCCATCTACACTCTCTTCTTAGTGGGGCTTTCATATGTTTATGTCCGTTCTCGCGCGCTTCCCAAAATCCCTGATGAAATCCAGGCATCCGCGTCAGAAAGCCGGGCGGAGATGTATATCCGGACCCTGCGGTTGACGGATAACTGGCATTTCCGCAGGCATTATGTGGCGGGACTTGAAAAATTAGGCGAACAATCAGTCGACCCTTTGATCACACTTCTCAAGGATCCGGACCCGTCCTTGCGCCAAATCGCAGCTTCAGTTTTGGGGAAAATAGAGTCTCCCAGAGCCATTGACGCTTTGATAGAGAGCCTTTCTGATAAAAACAGCAACGTGCGCTTGGATGCGGCAGGTGCTTTAGGAAAAATAAGGGCTGAAAAAGCGGTAGAGCCTTTGATACGCCTTCTTAAGGACGAATCAGATCCAGTGGTCTTTGTTACAGCCACAGCCTTAGGGAGAATCGGCTCCAAAAAAGCAGTGGGGCCTTTGATCCAATCCCTGGACCAATCCAATAACTGGAACCGCAAGGCAGTGGTCACCGCTTTATGGAACATTGCGTCGGAAAAAGCGGTGGATCCTCTCCTAGAAATATTAAAAGAGGAGAACCTGGATGTTTCTGTAAAGCGGGAAATCATGGTGGCCTTTTTGAAAATCGGTGCTCCAAAAACGGAAAGCGCTTTAAGAGAGGCCCTGAATGATGAAGACTCAGAGGTGCGGATTTATGCCCAAGAAGCGCTTAAAAGACTGGATGAAGATAGAAAGAGAAAACAGGTGCAATTAAAGAAAAAATTTCCTGCGGAAGAGATCCAAGAGGATTTTCTCCAGTTCCGCACACATATTGAAGAAATCCATCCCTGCCCCTATGAATTCACAGGCAAAGAAGACTTTGACAGAGCCTTTGACAATCAATACAGGCAAATCACCCGGCCTCTGTCTTTAAGAGAATTTTATAATGTCCTGGCTCCCCTCAAGGCAAAAATCGGATGCGGGCATGCGCATCTGGATTATCCCGGTGAATACAGGAGAAACATTCAGGTTTTTAAATTCCCTCTGATAATGAAATTTATCGAAAACAGGTGCTTTGTGGCAAAGGACCTGAATGAGAATTCCTCTCTGCCTCTTTACAGCGAAATCATATCCATAAACAAAATGAATATCGATCGAATCATCGAGACTTTAAAAACAGATCTTTCCGCTGACGGACATAACGGATCTTTCAAAACTTCCTCCCTGGAGAACTGTTTCCAGTATTATTACGCCAATCATTTCGGGGCTCCTAAAGAATTCAAAATCGAATACAGGACAGAAGAAAATGCAGATATCAAAAAGACCGTGATCCCGGCTATTCCCTGCTCATCTATCAATTATTCCAATAAAGTACCCAAAGACCTGAGTATTGAAGTCTTTCCCCAAAAAGACACCGCTGTTATGACTATAGACAGTTTTATCTACTACGAAGAGAAAAACAAAATCTTCTTCTCATTTATTGACAACTCCTTTGAAAAAATCATGCAAGAAAACATCCATAATCTCATTATTGACCTGCGCGGCAATGGAGGAGGAGACCCGTTTTGCGCAAGCTATTTATTATCTTATATTGAAAAAGAACCCACTGTCTATTTCTCTGAACCCTATGGAAAATATGCGGATTTATCCAAACCCATCCCCTTAGCTGAGAATCCTTACAGAGGGAATCTCTTCATTATTACAGACGGCAGTAATTTTTCAACCACAGGGCATCTATGCTCTATCCTGAAATATCATAATATCGGCACCTTTATCGGCACAGAGACAGGAGGGGCATACACCTGCAATGCAGCGGTCCGAACATTTGACTTGAAAAACACAGGATTGACTTTAAAACTGGCTACAGACAGCTTTGCGGCAGCAGTCAGCGGCTTTCCAAAAGACCGGGGGATCATCCCCGATCACAGGGCTCAAACAAACATTGAAGATTTGAAAAGCAACAGAGACACAGTCCTCGAATACGCTTTAAGTCTTATCGATAGAATGAAATAAAGAAAACAACTTTTAAGGGAGAATGAAATGAACAAACAAAAATCAATAGTATGGTTGATGATGACTCCGCTTCTGCTGGCGCTCTTTATGCTTACAGGATGCGCCGCCAAAACCGCTCCTTTTTGGGGAGACCCCCAGACCGGCTTGATCCTTCAGTACCGGATGCCTGAGGGTCAGAAATTAACCTATGATTCCTGGGATAAGGCCCATCAGGTCTCAGAAATGATGGGAATGGCCATCGAAGTTGACATTGACTCCACAAATTCCTTTACTGTCCAATCCAAAGGAGCTGAGGAGGACAAAAACCTGCTCACCATCACCATCAATGACATGAGCTTCAAAATCCAATCCGTCCAGGCTAATTTGGAACCGGACATGAGTCAGGTCATCGGAAAAAGTTTTGACATGACGCTTTCGCACCTGGGTGAAGAATCAGAGCTTAAAGGAGCTGAAGAGATAACGTACGAGATGGGGCCTGAGGGAACCCGGAGCATTGCCTCCACTTTCAAACACATCTTTCCAGACATTACTGGCCGGCCATTAAAAATCGGAGACACCTGGAAAGACGAAACGACTATCAATGAAAAAGCCGGTAACGGAGAAACAGTGATCCGGATATCAGAAGAGAACACTCTGGATGGATTTGAGACCATAGACGAAATGGAATGCGTCCGGATATTGTCCCGTTACACAGGGACCCTTGAGGGCCGGGGACAACAGCAGGGAATCGAAACAATCAGCACAGGCGACATCCAAGGAACCTCCACCTGGTACTTTGCCTACAAAGAAGGGATTTTTGTGAAGCACATAAACAAAGGCACAGCTGAAGGAAAGGTCGATGTTCCCAGTCAAGGATTGGAGATTCCTTTTACCCGGGACACGACATCTGAAATCAGCCTGAAAAAATCGAATTAAAAAAGACAAAGATTTTCTTGTTCACTGGAGAAATCAATACTCACGCAAGGCACACAAAATCAAAAAGGAATAAAATTATGATCAAGAAGAAAATAGCTTTTTGGATGATCTTGATCGCATTAAGCACCATCACACTGTCTCATCCTTATGAGTACGAGATCGTTCAAGATGACCTCTTTAACTGCACCATTGTCATGACGGCGAGGGATGGGCTGATCCTGGCCGGAAACAATGAAGACCGGAATCATCCGGAGACAAAAGTCACTTTTATTCCGGCAACTGAAAAATACCACGGCCGGATTGTATTTGGATTTGATGACTCTCCGATACAGGGCGGGATGAACGACCAGGGCCTTTTTATGGATGGAAACAGCGTCTCTCCCACTAACTGGCAGCCGGAACCCGGGAAACCGACCTTTAAGGGATCTGTGATCCTGTTCCTTCTGGGAACCTGCGCCACCTGTGATGATGTGATAAATTTCTTTGAGAATTATAATGTCCCCGGTCTCGAGCGCGCCCGGTTTCCGATCGCGGACCGGACCGGGGCCTCAATGGTGGTCGAGTATGGCCAGGGAAAAACCCAGTTTATTACCAGCGATACCTGGTACCTTATATCAACCAACTTTATTATGTCCAATATCAAGGATAATAACTATCCCTGCTGGCGGTATACCGCTGCAGATAAACTCCTGTCGGATACGGATGAACTGAATCTGGCTCTCATTCGTAAGGTGCTCGAGGACACCTCTCAGGAGGGGGGATCCTTGACTGTCTATTCCAATATCTATGACCTTAAAAAAGGAGTCATCTATCTTTACAACATGCGGAATTTCGAAGAAGCTGTGGTTATGGATCTGGCTGAAGAGCTGGATAAAGGCCAGAGGCAGATCGACCTGTCGTCTTTGTTTGAATCCAAACACAACAAACCGCTGTTGACTCAGAATCCATAAAAAAAGGAGATGCTCATGAAAAGAGAATATGCTGCTGTGTTAGGCCTTCTTGTGATAGGAGGCTTTTTTCTGAACTCTGCAGCCATAAAAGAAAAAAACAAAGAGGCCATGGTTTTCATCTATTTTGCTTCAACTCAGTTCGGCACCTGCATGGCTCCTGAAAGCATCGAAAGAATCAAAAATATCAAAACTGAATTTTCCGAAAAATACAGAGAAGCCTCTATTAAATTTGTAATGGTCTGTTTGGACTCCGACTTTGACAAAGCATTGAAATTTATCAAAAAGAACGGAGACTGGGATGAGATATCCATTGGAAAATCGTTTTCCAATGAACTGGCTCTCAATCTTTTAAATCAATCTGAAATACCTAAAATCCCGCATATCTTTGTGTTCAAGAACCGTCAGGAAAAAGGGAAATGGAACCTGCCGCTTATTAAAGAGAGGGAACTCATGGTCGATCTGGCAGGAGAAGTACAGATCAAAGAATGGATTGAAAATGACTATCCGCTTCCCTTTCAAAAAGAACCGGCTGAATTATCTCAACCGGAAACAATCAGATTTTCAAATATTTATTAAAAATAAAGGATAGATATAAATATGAACTTAAAAAAGCTAATGTTCTTTATCATCATCTTGATGATTTTTTCACTGAGTGCCCTTGATGCCAAACCAATCCAAGGCACGGAACAAAAACTAGATTACATCAGCCAGGCTGTTCATGTAGAGCTTCTATCCGATGGCACGATGAACAGCACTGCCATCAGCAGAGCCATCAATATTTCTGAAGATCCTCTCTATGAATACACCTTAATGAGCAGCATCAATACACTAAAAGCCAGCGAAGCCTTTCGGGTCCGGATTTTATGCAAGCCCAAAAAAGAAAATGATGATGGAATGCAAATCAAAGTCAATCCCACGATCGAGCTTTTCAGCCTCATCCACCATTTTGTTGGGGACAATTAATATAATGAAGGCCTCCTTCCTGAATACCTGTCAGAAGTCGATCACTATTTTGGACATTTAAAGAATCATCAAGCTGTGAAATTCGCACAAAAATGCATGACTCAACACCAAATCAATGGGGATGCTCCCATGGCATTGGCTGTCACTATCGGACCTCCTCCTGCACTGGAACCACGAATAGATTCCTTAGAAGGAGGACATCATGAGAAAAAATAACCCATTCATTTACATTATTCCGATCATTATTGTATTTAGTACAGCCTTTTATTGCACAGCAAACACCCAAGAAAACAAGGATTCCTACAGCGATATTATCGGGTACTGGCAGGAATACATCCTAAACAGCGGTGCTAAAGAAAAAACCTCTATACGGAAAATCATCCTGAACGACGAAGGACACCTCACCCAGTCCATTACCTATGAAACGGCCACCCAATGCCGCATCTGGCTTAACGATGATGATATCTCATATGAGAACGGGCACCTTGATTTCTGGGGCGGTGAATTTTCCGGAGAGATGAGCGATGACAAAAACTCCGTTCTTTTGACCTACAGACAGATGCCCAACCCTTTCCTGCTGGAACGGATCCGGGATGAAAAGACCATTGAACTCATAGACAGGATCGAGGCATCTCAAGGAAAAGATTATGTCTATCACCTCCCGGAACAAACCGGTGACGGCTGGGAATGCGCAGACCTGGAAGACGTTGGCATAGATAAAGGACATATCATAGAATGCGTGAACCAAATAAGAACCGGCAAGTATAAAGACACCCACAGTTTATTGATCGTTAAGAACGGAAAACTGGTCTTTGAAGAATATTTTGGCGCGGAAGGTGCCATATGGAGCCCTTTTGTGAATCAGGTCTATAGAGACAGAGTTCAACAGGTGGCTTCCGTCACCAAAAGCGTGAATTCAGCTTTGATCGGGATCGCAGTGGAAAAAGGGATGATCCCCAGCATCCATGACCCGGCTTTTGGCCTGTTTCCGGAATACTCCTCTCTTCTGGATAATGAAAAAAACAAGATTCTCATAAAGCATCTGCTCACTATGTCAGCCGGACTTGAGTGGAATGAACTGGATGTTCCCTACTCGGATCCCCAAAACGATGTGAACAAAATGGGCCAAAGCCCTGATTGGATCCGATATAGCCTGGCAAAACCCGTGGTCTTAAAACCGGGTGAAAAGTTCAATTACCATTCCGGCCTGTCTTTGATTTTGGGAGAGATCCTTAAGAGGGCTTCCGGAATCCCCGCGGATACATTCGCAGAAAAATATCTTTTCCATCATCTTGGGATTTCAAAGTATCAATGGTCAAAAAGCCCAGGAGGGCTGATACAAACCGGCGGAGGCCTGGCTTTACGGGCCCGAGATATGGCAAAATTCGGGCAGCTGTATTTAAACAAAGGTCAATGCCGAGGACAGCAAATCATCCCGGAAGAGTGGGTGAACGCTTCCACTCGAATACAGATCAAAAAACTTGTGGACGGTTACGGGTATCAGTGGTGGATGAGAGGTTTTAAAGTCCACGGTAAACTCATAGATTCTTATTATGCCATCGGGAGAGCAGGGCAGTTTATTAT
>CAZSZS010000178.1:0-9401 GCA_964611275.1 uncultured Eubacteriales bacterium | reverse complement strand
TCCTTGAGGATGAAGAGCTCGTGCGGCTTGAAACCCCCGGAACTGATTGATTCCTTCTTAAAATGCTCCTTGTCGAGGAAGTGGACATTCTTGATGGGTAGCGCTCTATTGAGGAGTTCTGTCTCAACCTGGAGGATTTAGACAGACTCGATGTTTGTGAAGAGCGCACACCAGACACGCCAGACACAGATTGCGAACGGCTGGTGGCTCCAGTGGCATTCCTGAGTTTTCTGGAAGGATAGGTGCTTATATTGCTTCTTGACGAATTTGAGGATCGAAGCTGAGAGGAATTTCTAACACCCAAATTCGAATCTCTCGACAAATCTGCTCTGGCCTCTCTTTTATATACATTTGAATTTGTTCTCAAATCCTCTGATCTGTTTGAGGTTGAATACCCGAGGCTCTTAGACGGATTAAGAGAGCGGCCGGCCGAATAAGATTTGAACACACCTCGTATTTTACTGTTTGAAAACAGTTTGACTGCCTCAGAAGAAAAGCCATCCGTCTTATGCGGGGCATATCTCACTTTAGGCTGTGATGAGGTCATGGTTATATCACTCAGTTTTGATACCCTCTCCTTGTTTAGAACGACACTGGAGATGTTTCTTGCCTGGAGATGATCTTTATGAACAACAACGAGAGCACTCGACCCTGAAGGGTAATGGCTGTGATAGTAATTGCCGTAGTAATGGTTGTTGATAATAACACCTGGATATCCATAATAACTCAACGGGCACCAACCTATATAACTCGGACCGTGATACCAGTGTACCCATGCAGGCCCCCAGATTCTTGTGGGAATCCAGTGCCATCCAAACCTGGCACTCCAATGCCATCTGCCATAATGCGATACACACCATCCCCAGGGCTCATAAGAAACCCAGGTCCATCCTATAATAGGATACCAAACCCATCTTCCATTCAAATAAGGCCTCCATGAAAGAGAGATCCCATGAGGGATCCAAACATATCCATAACTGTCGTGGTAACGCCACTGACCGTAATAGGCAAGCTCAGATTCATATTCGTTCAATTCAGAAGGCAAATACCTTGTCCCTCCCACATATCTGCTGTGAAAAGCATCCCTGGAGCTGTTCCATTCATAAAAACTACTGTCCATACTCGCATAAAAATAGCTTGGTTCGGAAATAAAACTCCCGTTAGAAACCGTTACCAATTCTTCTGCCTCTACGAGAAGTGATCCCTCCTCTCCGGCTGCCTCTGCTCTTCCTTCAAAAACCCTTATTTCAGTTTGATTGTTCTGCATTACATATAAGTAATAAAGGCCTTCTTCCATAATATAGAATGATGCATCAGGGGAATGGACCTCAAAAAATTTGTCAGTTCCTATAAAATTCACTCTCAGGAAGAGACTGCCTGACAAAATGTGAATACCAGTGACGTCCTCATCTCTGTTGGGCATTCTGACAAACTCGATCTGCGTGTCTCTGTCCATCCTTATATAATTGCTGTCTCCCAGATGGATCTCGGTCCTGCCTTCTCTGGTTCCGATCTTGTCACCCTGGATAAGGACTAAATTCACGACTCCTTCCTCATAACCAAGGTCCTCTGCTCTTTGAATGTACACATCGCCGTTTACATAGCTCATTCGTGCATAACTCTCTTCATAATAGTCAGAAGCCGCCCCTCCAAATGAAAAGGGAACGAAAAGTGCGAAAACAAACATGATAATTAAAAGCTTTTTCATGATGCCTCCTTTCAACAATGTTTTACAAAGCAAAAAACATGCCAACTTTTCATCCCCTGTACAGACTTGCGATATTGTCCCTTTTTCAGGACAGTTGCACGCTTAATAGGATTTGGATGAGTAGAGTTGCCTGCTTTCAGGCCGGCTGCACCATCACTCCGCTTAATAAGAAAAAGCCAAAAAACAGACTTAAATGATGAAACAAATCAAACTTCTTTGACGAAAAAGGACAACCAAACGGATAGAACTTAGGTCCCTGCAGAAAGCAGCTCTATGGAAAGAGCTGCTTTCTGGGGTTTTTATTATCTTATTTTTTTTTCAGTATGGGCATTCCTGTTCTTTCAGTCTCAATGACTTTGTATGCAGCTGGGACTTCATCCAAGGACCCGCTTCTTATGTCTCTTGCGAAGAAATATATCCTCTGAGTTCTCCCCCCTTTTAAGTTCACATCCTTGAAGTGTAAAAAATACTTTGTCCCTTTTGAATTGGTGAATTCGTATGCCATTTATTTGACCTCCCTTGTAATTAATTAATTCCTTAGTTTAACTCAGCTTTCCATGCATGGCTTGGCTTCCCAAGTCAATCTCTGCTTATTCCCTACTGCTTTTTAAGCCGGTTAATAGTTTCATAACATTTTTTATAGGAAAATATCGTTCATGTCAAGGAAAGATTTGATAAAATTCCCCTGATTTTACAATTATTTAAAAAAAAGAAAAATAATATTATTTTTTTCTTTACAATTGAATTCTTTTTGCTATAATGAAATTGGTTCTTTTTTAGCGGGCTGGAAAGAGCCCCCACCTTTTTGGTTCCCATCATCAACCCCCCTTTTGCTGACAAACAGCCCGCACTTTACAAAGGGAGCTTATCTTGAGTAAAAAGCTTGGCCAAAGATACAAAAGAATACACGTTCAGCTCAAAGACCTTCTGGAAAAAACCAAAGACACAACAGCAAAAATGGCAACCATATCCGCCCTTCTTCAAAACAAAATGCCTCATTTCTTCTGGACCGGCTTTTACCTTCTAAAAAAAGGCACCTTGACCGTGGGCCCCTATCAGGGTAGTTTGGCCTGTCTGGAACTCACTGAGAAAAAAGGTGTCTGCTGGTATGCGATCCAAAACAAGGCATCTATTATTGTGCCAGATGTCCATAAATTTCCAGGTCATATCGCTTGCGACAGCAGGTCTAACTCTGAAATCGTGATCCCTTTGAAAAAAAGCAACGGTTCTGTCTATGGTGTCTTAGACGTGGACAGCCGGAAATTCAATGCATTTTCAGATACGGATAGAGAATGGCTCGAAAAAATTGTCAGCCTGATTTAAAACTTTCTATTTCATTCCGACTCTGAATATGTAAAATTAAAACATGAGTAAATTCGTACTGTTCAGGAGAATATTATGCCGCACTTTGAAACCAATCATTTCATCAAAGTATTGTTTTTATGCCTTTTATTAGGTTCCATCCCTCTTTATGCTACAGACCAGACCAGTGATAAAGACCCTTTCGAACTCACTATTGATTCGATTATGAAAGGGCCTGACCTTGTCGGAACATCTCCTTCTGATGTCATGTGGTCCACAGACGGTAACAATCTCTATTTCAGATGGAAAAATCCTGATGAAGAACAAACAGAATTTTATGTCATATCCATCTCTGACCCAACGCCAAAAAAGACAGACATAGACGAAATCCTTAAAAACCCGCCAGTCATCCGATCAGATTTCTCATTTTACGGATACAGGTCAGGTTTTTTGGGAATGGATCTGAAATACGACCGGGAAAAGAAAAGAGCCGCTCTTGTCAGAAACGGAGATATCTTTTTGCTTCATCTGAAGAATGGAACCATGACTCAGATAACAGACACACCTGCCCGCGAATCCGATGCCCGATTTACTCAAAGCGGAGAAGAGCTGTCTTTTGCATCTAAAGACAATTTGTTCCTTTTATCCTTAAAAGAGGCAAGAATTAAACAGATGACCTTATTTACCAAAGAGCCTCCTCCTCAACAAAGCAAACCAGACGAGATCCAAACGTGGTACAACAAACAGCAAAAAGAGCTTTTTCAGGAATACAGTGCGCGGGGGAGAGAAGGAATGCCATTCTTCCCGTTTTCCCCGCAGAAAAAAATAAAACCTTTTCATCTCGATAAAAACCAAAGTATCTATTTTCTGGACCTGTCTCCTGATAAAAAGCATGTTTTTTTCATTTTGGGTGAAAGAGATCCGGATGTGAAAAATACGATTGTGCCGCATTATGTTACCCGAACAGGATATACGGAAACCATGGATTCGCACGCCAAAGCCGCTTATGCATCCAGAAATATAAAAGCCGGAATTGTGGATTGTGAAACAGGGGATGTGAAATGGGTCGACTACGGCAGCGAGGATAAAGCCATCATCCCAGGTATGATCTATTGGTCTCCTGACGGGAAAAAATGCCTGCTCGAAGCAAGATCGGAAGACAGAAAAGACACATGGCTTTTCCGTCTGGATATGACAACCGGGGAAACATCCATCATCGAACATATCCATGATGACGCATGGGTCGGCTATCTGGGACTTACAAACATCCTATGGTTGCCGGACAACAACCACATATCCTATATCTCAGAGAAAAGCGGCTTTGCTCATCTCTTTAAGGCTTCATGGTCCTCAGAAGAAAAAGAAAAGCTTACATCGGGAGATTTCGAAGTCTACTCAGCCAGTCTTTCCAAAGATAAAAAAGCATGGTACATAACCTCAAATGAAGAGCATCCCGGAGAAATACATTTCTATCGCTGCTCCCTGGATGGGAAAAAACGCACAAAAATCACTTCCATGACCGGGCACAATCAGGCCTTTCTGTCTCCGGATGAAAGATACATAGCTGTTCTCCACTCCTCATCCACGCATCCGGATGAACTCTATTTCAAGAAAAACGATCCCCAAGCCAAAGCACAGCGCGTCACTGTTACCCCCACACAAGCTTTTCGCTCTTATGATTGGTACAAACCCCAAGTGATGACTTTTAAAGCAAGGGACGGCTTTGATGTATATGCCAGGCTTTACAAACCTGAGAAGTGGCATCCAAAGAAACCAGCAGTGATCTTTATCCACGGAGCCGGATATCTCCAGAACGCTCATAAAGGCTGGAGCCATTATTACAGGGAATATATGTTTCACAATTTTCTTATTCACAACGGGTACCTGGTCTTTGATATAGACTACAGGGGAAGCGCCGGATACGGCCGGGACTGCCGCACCGCCATCTACCGGCATATGGGAGGAAAAGACCTGGACGACATCGTGGACGGCGCCCGGTTCTTAGCGGATGAATACCAGGCCAATCCTGAAAACATCGGCGTATACGGTGGAAGCTACGGCGGTTTTCTTACCTTCATGGCCTTGTTCACAGAACCGGATGTATTTAAAGCAGGAGCTGCCCTAAGGCCTGTTACGGACTGGGCACACTATCACAACAGCTACACACAGGATATCCTTAATCTGCCGCAGAATGATGATGAGGCTTACAAACAGAGCTCTCCTATCTATTTTGCAGAGGGATTGAAAGGAGCCCTGCTCATCTGCCACGGGATGGTTGATTCAAATGTGCACTTCCAGGATACTGTAAGACTGGTACAGAGATTGATCGAGCTAAGAAAGGAAAACTGGGAAGTCGCCATTTATCCGGTTGAAGGGCACTCCTTTCGCAATGCCTCTTCCTGGGCAGATGAATACACAAGGATCTTTAAATTGTTTGAAGAAAATTTAAAATAGACTATAATCTTTTCTATAGGTTAAAGCCTCATGCCCAAAGCAAATGCGCTCGAAATCAAAGACCTGCATAAATCTTTTAAAGCCGGTTTTCTGGGAAAGAAGATAAAGGTCCTGAAGGGAATCTCTTTAGGCGTAAAAAGGGGAGAAATATTCGGATATCTCGGGCCAAACGGCGCGGGAAAAACCACTACCCTCAAATGCATATTAGGGCTTCTTTTCCCTGAAAGGGGGACCATAAATATACTCGGGTCCGATCATCTCTCCATAAAATCCAAAGAAAAGACAGGCTTTCTTCCTGAAAATCCGTACTTTTATGACTATCTGACCGCATCCGAGTTTCTAAACTTCTACAGCAAGCTCTTCCATAAACAAAAAACTCAAGACACTGACGCGCTGCTCAATCTGGTCGGGCTCAAGGAAAACAGCGCCACTCAATTGAGAAAATTTTCAAAAGGGATGCTCCAGCGCATAGCTCTTGCCCAGGCACTTTTGAATGACCCGGAGCTTGTCCTTCTGGACGAACCGCTGGGAGGCCTTGACCCTATCGGGAGAAAAGAAATCAGAGACATCATACTGGATCTGAAGCAAAAAGGAAAAACCGTCTTTTTATCATCACATATTTTACAGGATATCGAAATGATCTGTGACCGTGTGGCCATACTTGTTAACGGATCCTTAGTCAACCAGGGACGGCTCGATGAACTTGTTTCCCAGGAAATACTGTTTACAGAAATAACGGTCTCAAAAATCGACAGCAGAGCACTTGAAAAATTCGGAAAGGCCCTGACTCATTACGGGAATAAAAGCCTATTACAAATCTATGACCAGGACAAAGTGGATGAAATCCTGCAGTTCGTCAAAGAGAAAAACGGAAAGGTACATTCCCTGGTTCCCCGTACTCAGACCCTGGAGGATATTTTTGTAGGAATGGTGAAGCAAAAATGAAAATAAGAGCTGTCGCTTTAAACACATTCAAAGAAGCAATAAGGGACCGCATACTTTATCTACTTTTATTCTTTGCAGCCGTCAGCCTCATCCTGTCCAGGCTCCTCTCCCTGCTCACCGTCGGAGACAAGATAAAAATCATCATGGACGTAGGGCTTTCTTCCATCTCGATTTTCGGCGTTCTCATGGCCATTCTTATGGGAACAGGGCTTGTCTATAAGGAGATAGACAAGAAAACCGTTTACACGCTTCTATCAAAACCGATCAACCGAAACCAGTTTATACTGGGGAAATTCCTGGGACTGATCATAACGCTCTTTATCATGCTGGTGGTAATGACCGCCATCTTTATCATCATCATCCTTCTTCACTCAGGAACCATCAATTGGAAACTTTTTGTTTCCCTTGGCTTTGTCTTTTTAGAACTCTGCCTTATCACATCCGTGGCTCTTTTGTTCTCCTGTTTCTCCACCCCTATCCTGAGCTCCATCTTCAGCCTCTCTTTTTACCTTATCGGACATCTTTCCTGGGGCCTGGAAACACTCATAAAAAAAATGAGCCCTGGAATCACTAAAATATTAACTCAGGTGGTCTATACCCTGCTTCCTGACCTGGAAAACTTTAATTTCAAAACAGAAGTGGTGCACAACCTCCCTATCCTCCCTAAGATGTTCCTTTTCTCATTCTTTTATGGGATCACCTACACGTTTTTCATTCTGATGCTCGCCATGCTGGTCTTTCGAAAAAGAGACTTTATCTAAAAAACATGCAAAAAAAAGTATTGGCCTTACTTCTTATTATAAGCTGCGGAATGTTTATGGGGCTTAAGGTCATAACGGACAAGATCCACAGAAAAACCGTTCCGGGAGCATCCATCATTTATATTCCTTCGGGGAAATATCTCAAATATGCCAGCTTTGGTCATCAATCCCTGTTGGCGGACCTGATCTATATATGGGCGATTCAATACTTCAGCAACTATTCTGTTCCGGAAAGATTCCAATATCTCACTCATGTTTTTTCAATTATATCAGAACTCGATCCCGGCTATCTTGATCCCTATCAAATAGGGGCTTTGATCGCCATCTATGACGCCAGAGACTTTGATACAGCCATAGAAATCCTTGAAATAGGACTCAAAAAAAATCCCGAACAATGGATATTCCCTTGGCAGGCAGGACACTACGCTCAGATACTTCTCAAAGACTTCGAACTTGCTAAAAAATATTATAAAACAGCCATGGAAATAGAAGGTTCCCCTTCTATTATAAAAAGACTCTATTCCAATGCTGTTTATCAATTGGGCGATTATCACACAGCATGGGAAAACTGGCTTGAAATATACAACAGCTCGGACGATGAGAGAGTGAAAAAAATTGCTTCCAATCATCTCTACCGCACAAAAGCAGCCATGGATATCCAGAAAATAACAGGCGCTTTAAAAGAATATCAAAATAAATTTAACAGGCTTCCTGAAAAACTTGCCGACCTTGTGTCATCAGGATTCTTGGAATCAGTGCCCCAAGACCTGGACGGACAGGATTATATTTATGACAGTGATACAGGCGAAGTGAAAACAGCGGTGATACCATGGAAAAGATAATTCTCATCATTTTATTGGGGCTAGCCTGGGGAAGCTTTCTTAATGTATTGATCTACAGGATCCCCAAGAAAATGAGCCTTCTGACGCCTCCTTCTTCATGCCCCGAGTGCCATAAGAAAATAAAATCCTATCATAATATCCCGGTGTTCTCTTATATCTGGCTTAAGGGAAGATGCCGGTACTGCGGAGCAAAGATCCCCCTATCTTATCTTCTTGTGGAGATGATGACTCCTCTGGCATTCATCCTCATATACGGAAAGTTCTCTTTAAGCCTGCACTTCTTTATCTCCTGCCTGTTCGCCAGCGCCCTGATCGTCCTCTGTGTAATAGATTACAACCATCAAATCCTCCCCGACATCATCACTCTTCCCGGATTGGTTTTAGCTGTGGCCTATTCCCTTTTCCGCACAGATCTCAGTCTATCCAATTCCTTGCTGGGAGCTGTTTCAGGAGCGGGCTTCCTTCTTGTTGTTTACGCTCTCTATTATTTTATACGGAAAAAAGAAGGACTGGGCATGGGTGATGTGACCATAATGCTCTTTATCGGTTCTTATTTGGGCTGGAAAATGTCATTTTTCACACTGCTTATTGCATCATTTGCCGGGGCGTTTGTCGGGATCTTCTTTGTTTTTTTTAAAAAGAAAAGTTTTCAGTATTCCCTTCCGTTCGGAACTTTTCTTGCCCCTGCTGCTCTTTTCTCTCTTCTCTGGGGGAATCAAATCCTCGAAGCCTACCTCCAGCTCTTCAAAACCCCCTAAAATCACAGTGACATGAAGGGAGCACAGACCACACTTCCATTTTAACTTCATAAAATTCAGTTATGGCCTCAGCCCCCCGACTTTCATCAGGCAAGATGGTTCTTCAGCCCGCTGATCTTCCCCGGCGAGGAACCTCAGCTTATTCCTCGGCTCGCTCTCCTCTTCGAGGAACCGTGCCCGCTTGCCTCCGGATGACTTCAGAACCAGCCAGCCTGCCTGAAAGTCTGGATGAGACATGATTTATTTATCCAACAGGAAAAGCGTAATCCTTACGAAAATCAGGTATGGCTGAAGCGACATTGAAGATTTAGCCTTCGGATGAGGCTTTTCGAGGGTACCCGGCAAAGCCGGGCTCCGAGTATGTCTGACCCACGGACGGGGGGAGTTACGCAGGAGCCGAGAAAAATAAAGGAGAATGGCGTTAAAAATCTTTTGCAAGCGACAGCTATAACTGAGTTTCACCTCGACTCGTGAATAAAGCAAGTACTAGTGACTTTATTCATAAAATCAGCGGGTTTGATTGTGCGCGAGCCGGGCGGCTAATTTTATGGCTTCAAACATGCTGGTCGGATCAGCTGTCCCTTTTCCAGCGATATCAAACGCTGTCCCGTGATCGGGAGAGGTCCGGATA
>CAZSZS010000177.1:0-9140 GCA_964611275.1 uncultured Eubacteriales bacterium | reverse complement strand
GCCATATCTGATATATACCATACTTGTTTTAAGAAGAAAAGCCAGTGGTGATTGTTCCGGACTTTTCCGTAATCGCATCCTGTGTTCTCTTTAAGGATTTCATTCAATGAACGAAACAAAAAGTGTTGACTTTGATATAATGAACAAGATAAAGGAAAGCGAAGCCGAGAATATAATGGAGAAGCCTAACATAGTTATCAGTGAGTGCCTTAATCTAAAACCTGTCAGATATGACGGGGGGATAATAAAGGATCGGTTTGCAGCTGCTTTGGGGCAGTATGCCAGCTATATCCCGGTTTGTCCTGAAGTGGCCATTGGACTGGGAGTTCCCAGAGAACCGATTACTGTGGTAAGAAAAGACAAAAATGATTTTCAATTAGTCCAGCCCGAAACAGGACTGGATCTGACCCGAGAAATGAACCGGTTTTCTGGAGAATTCCTGAAATCTCTTGAAGATACGGATGGATTCTTGTTGAAAAGCAAGTCTCCGAGCTGTGGGGTTTCAAGGACAAAGACCTATAAAAACAGGGATGGTACAGGATTTCTTTACAGGGGGAAAGGTATGTTTGCCAGGAATGTTATCCGCAAGTTCCCGGAACTGCCCTGTGAGGATGAGATGAGATTAAAAGATTTGAATATCAGGATGCATTTTTTAACCAGAGTTTTTTCGCACTTTGAATTAAGGAAAACATTGAGTGATATATCATCCATGGATGCCATAAGAGATTTTCATCACAGATACAGGGATTTGATAAAAGCGTACAGCAAGACCCGATTGAACAATCTGGATAGAATAGCTGCCAACAAGAAAGATCTCCCGCTTAGCAAAGCAAAGAAAGCTTACAAGGAGGAATTCAACAAGGTTTTTCACAGGAGGCGAAGGATAGATTGGGAAAAGCTCCCTTATGTGCCTCAACCCAAAGATAAGATGCTTTATGGAGACTGTTATTATGAAAACAAATAAGAAATATCTGTATGTTTGGCTCATGATCTTTACGGTCGTTTTTTCGGGGCTGTTTTTTTCTTGTCAAACTCAAGAGAAGGCTCAGAAGGAATTTGACACACCTGAAAGGATAGCTGAATTAAAGTCAGGGTTTTCTCTGGAGACAAGGGAAGAACCGGATACAGGAAGGAAAATATCTGAAGGAACCTTTGCTGTTTTTGAGGACCGGGAATCTCAAGAAGGCCGGATGATCCACCTCGATGTTGTTGTTTTACACGCTGAAGGACCCAAAGTCGAACCCGATCCTTTGTTTGTTTTTGAAGGCGGACCCGGTGTTGATGTTAGTAAGATTGCTCCATGGGTCAAAGATCACTGGACAAGAAAAAACAGAGATATCGTCCTTGTAAGCCAGCGGGGGACCGGAGGCGACAACTGTCTGAGCTGCAAGGATACCTTTGCTCAGGGTGACCTTCAGACCTATTTTGAGCCTCTATTTAGAGCGGAGAGGTTTGAAAAGTGTCTGGAAGAGCTAAAAAAAGAATATGACCTGACAAAGTATTCCACATGTCTTGCTGCAGATGATTATAATGACATCCGGCTTGCTCTGGGTTATGACAAAATAAACATTACCGGAGGTTCTTACGGGACTCGAATGGCACTTGTTTATATGCGGAGACATCCGGAAACAATACGGACAGCTATGCTGAGCGGAGTGGCACCTATTGCTAATAAAAATCCTCTTTTTCATGCCTGGGGTTTTCAAAGAGCTATTGACCTTCTTCTGCAGGAATGTTCTGATGACCCGGAATGCCATTCCGCGTTTCCCAACCTTAGAAGCGAGTTCGAAACGATCCTTTCCCGGCTGGAAGAAAAACCTGCAGAGGTCATGGTCAGTCATCCCGAGACACGGGAACAAGTTCCTATCCTGTTAAAAAAAGAAGCCTTCATAGAAGCTCTGCGGACCATTATGTATAGGGACAGCAGAGAGGTCCCGCTGCTTATTCATGAGGCGTTTAAGGGAAATTACAAACCCTTTGCCCAGGCCGGTCTTATATCAGAATGGCAAATTCGGGATTTTCTGGCAACAGGGATGATGCTTTGTGTGACCTGTGCCGAGGACCTGGACCGCATATCAGAACAAGAGATTATAGAAATCGCCGAAAACACTTATATGGGAAGCGGCAGGGTGCGCAGGCAGAAAGCTATCTGTGATTTCTGGCCCCGCTCCCGGCTTCCGGAGGGTTTCGGAGAACCGGTGAGTGTCGATGTTCCCACTTTGATTCTGTCAGGCTTTCTTGATCCTGTGACCCCTCCGCGCTGGGGAGAGGAAGTGGACAGGAATCTTCTAAACAGTCTGCACATTGTGGCTCCAGGGGCCCATGGAGTCGGTGGTGAGTGCTTGGACCAAATTGAAAAGCAGTTTCTGGAGTCAGGCTCTATTGAGGGGCTGGATACATCTTGCGTTGACGCTCTTGAGGCAGGAAAATTTAAAGTAAGCATGGATGAGAAAGGGAACTGATACTGTACATAAACGAACACCAAATGTGTCAGAAACGCACATAAAGGCCTTCCCTGTTTTTCCTTCTACTCTAAAAGAACATCACTTTTTTGCGATGGCATGTTTTTTGCATATTTTTGTATGATATGAAATTTCCTTTATAAAAGTCTCCGGAGGGGCCAATGCTTAAAAATTATCTAAAAGTTGCCTTACGGAATGTTTTAAGGACAAAGATATTTTCCCTGATCAATATAACGGGCCTGGCCATCGGCATGGCAGGAACACTGATGATTTTGATGTATGTGGCCAATGAACTGAGCTATGAGAATTTCCACAGGAAACACAAACAGATTTACCGTATATCCGTGGAGTATGGAGAAAAAGGCAAAACAATGGACTTTGCCGGCGCCATGCCTGCGCTGGGGCCTGCCCTTACTGGGGAAACACCTGATGTCCTCAATGCGGTCCGTTTTAACCGGGATGAAAACGCAGTACTGAAATACGATCAGAAAAAATTCAATGAATCAAATGTGTTTTTTGCTGACCCGGCAGTGTTTGATGTGTTTACTTTTCCCTTAATAGAAGGGGATAGGGAAAAAGCTTTACAGGATCCTTTTTCACTGGTTCTTACTGAAAGAGCCGCAAGGAAATATTTTGGGGAACAAAATCCATTAGGGAAGTCGATCATTTATAATGACGAATATCCGCTTAAAATTACCGGAGTTATGAAAGACCTCCCGGCCAACACGCATCTTACCTGTGATTTTCTCGTTTCTTTCAACAGTCTGGAATCTCTTGGCAAAATGCCTGAGCGTCCTTGGATGGTTTTCGGTGATACCTACACCTATCTTTTGCTAAAGAAGCAAGCCTCCCTTGAAAACATCCTGCAGGCATCCCAAGCTCTGCTTCAGAGAAACACGAGCGAAAATTTTGTGTCTATGATCAAATTTAACCTGTTGAATCTTTCGGATATCCACATGAAATCAAAAGCCATTGTGGATCTGGCTCCCAAAGGCAATATGACTTATGTGTACGTTTTTACTTTTGTTGCGGTTTTAATTCTTTTGATCGCCTGTTTTAATTTCATGAATCTCTCTACAGCCCGGTCTCTGAAAAGAGCTAAAGAAGTGAGCCTGCGAAAAGTCCTGGGAGCCAGGCGGTCCCAGCTCATCAAACAGTTTCTGGGAGAATCTCTGGTTATGACAGTAATGGCCGTTGCTCTGGCTTATGTTCTTTTCGAATTGTTCTATCCGGCTCTGAATACATTTCTTGAAGGCAGCCTATCCGTAGGGCAGCAGAGTTTCAGGTATTTTTATGTCCTTATTCCCCTTGTTGTACTTGTGGTCGGGATTCTTGCGGGAAGCTATCCCGCGCTTTTTCTTTCAAGATACCAGCCTGCTCAAGCCGCAGCGAACCGTTTTTCTCCGGTGTCCCAAAAATCCGGCTTTAGAAAGATTTTGGTCATTGCCCAGTTTGCTATGGCTGTTGTTTTGATCATTGGAAGCCTGGCGATATTAAAGCAGCTTGATTTCATGAAAAACAGCGACCTCGGATTTAAAAAGGAAAATGTTGTCCTGGTCAATTTCAGGCCGAGGGATCCCCATTTTAAAGGAAAATATTCGGTTATGATGAATCAGTTCAAGCAGTCTCCCCAGGTTATGAGTGTCTCAGGTGCTTACACTATTCCGGGCCGCATCAGCAAGGAAGTCAAGACCATCCAAAGAAAAACAGGTGAGGAGATACAAAATTACTCCATACAGGCTATCGCGGTTGATTTTGATTATCTCGATTCTATGGGAATGGATATCGTCCGGGGCCGGAATTTTTCAAGGGAAATTTCCTCGGACGAGAAGAAGGGCATGATTTTGAACCAGGCAGCCGTCAAAGCAATGGGGCTGGAGGATCCGCTGGAAGAGAAATTCGGGGTGCCCGGAAGGGGCGGAATGAAAGAAATGGCCGTCATCGGTGTGGTTAAGGATTTCCATGTGTATTCCTTTAAACAAAAAATAGAACCGCTTATGCTCTATATAAATCCTGATTATTTTTACACCGTTGCTGTCAGAATCAGGCCGGAGAATATACCAAACACCCTGGCTTTTCTTGAAAAAACGTGGGGAGATGTTTTCCCGGAAAGCAAGTTCAGTTACATTTTTCTTGAAGATTCCTACCATGGTCTGTATGTCTCTGAGGAAAAAATCAGCCAGATGCTGACTTTGTTTTCCGGACTTGCCGTGTTCGTGGCCTGTCTGGGTTTGTTTGGCCTGGCCTCTTATATGGTGGAACAGCGGTACAAAGAGATAGGTATCCGGAAAGTGCTGGGGGCTGATGTATCAAATATTGTGTCCCTGCTGTCAAAAGGTTTTACAAAAAGTGTGCTCATAGCCAATACCATTGCCTGGCCTGCGGCTTATTTTGTCATGAACAGGTGGCTGCAAAACTATGCCTACCGCATTCACCTGGGGATCTGGATGTTTGTGGCAGCCGGATCGGCGGTGTTTGCTGTGGCGTTCATGACCGTTAGTTATCAAGCCATTAGAGCCGCTCTTTCCGACCCTGTGGATTCGCTCCGTTACGAGTAATCCTGAATTTATCGAATTTATCAACCTCCTTTTTTTACAGACTTTTAACAATTCTTTGACATTCCTTTGACACCTTTTCCGCACCTGTATTGTAGATTTGTGTTTAAAGGAGGCAAAGATGATTGCGTTTTTCATGGTTTTTTTAAGTCTTTCTTTTCCCTCATTAAGGAACAGACTCTTAAGGAAATGGTATCAGTATTTAGCGGGAACCTATGGGAACGAAGAATGGACTTTCATGAATTTTGGTTACGCTCCCAATGGAAATCCTAAGGAGGGAGTTTATTTGGAGGAAAGGGATGCCAATAACCGGTATGGGATATATCTTTACCGTCATGTAGTCAGCGGCGTCAACCTCAGGGATTTGGATGTCCTTGAAATAGGTTGCGGCAGGGGCGGAGGAGCGGAATACATTAAAAGAAACCTTAAACCGAGAACAATGGTGGGAGTGGATTTCTCTGAAGGAGCCGTGGCCTTTTGTAATCAAAAACACCAGATCAAAGGTCTCTCTTTTAAAACCGCTGATGCCCTATCCCTTCCTTTTCAAAAGGAAAGTTTTGATGCAGCCATCAATGTTGAGTCTTCTCATTGCTATGATTCCATGGATGTTTTTCTTTACCAGGTGATGCGGGTTCTTCGTGAAGGAGGCACCTTGCTTTTAGCGGACTTTCGTCCTGCAGATAAAGTCGAAGATCTTCGTCAATCCATTCGCGATGCCGGTTTTCTCATAATCAAGGAAGCCGATATTACCGGTAATGTTTACCGGTCTCTTACGCTGGACAGTGACAAAAAAAGGACTTTGATCAGTGAAGCGATCCATAAACCTTTTGTAAAGCCATTTTGCGAGTTTGCGGCTACCAGAGGAAGCAGGACGTATAAAAGGTTCGAAAGAAGAGAATTGAGATATCTGAGCTTTGTTCTGAAAAAAGCTGAGATTCAAAAGGGGAGTGAGAAAATATGTTTGAACGAGAAATAGACCTTAATTATTTGAAAATAACCGAAAAGAATCGAACATTAAGAAAAATCAATTTTATTATAAGTTCCATTTTCTGTGACAAACATCATGTTACCGCCCAGCTGGAAATCAATGGCTCCAAATGGATACTTTCCGCTTGCTGTCAAGAACATGGTGAATATATCGCCAGAATTATCGATGAACTGCTGGAATAAGAAAGCGAACAAAGGAAATTGTTTAAGGTCTCTTCTTCCTTTCCAGCAGGCCAAAAATCCCGGAGAGGATGATCACAGTTGTCAGAAAACAGGAACCCACTCCGATAAAGAGAGCGCCGCCAAGGTGACCAAATCCTCGCCATATAGAAAATACCAGAGAGCCGAAAGCAAGCATTGTGGTCAGCGAAGTTAAAAGGATGGCTTTTCCGGTGCTTGAAAAGACGGTCCAAATTTTACCTTTCCCTTCGTGCCTCCAGCGGTGCACAATGTGGACGCCGTCATCAATGCCGATCCCGATGATCAAAGGAAACGCCATGACATTCATAACGGTCAGCATCATTCCGGATATTTTCATGATCCCTACCATCCAGAAGATACCGATGGCCAGAGGGATCATGGCCATAAAGGAGTGAAGCGGGTTGCGAAAATCCATGGTCAGAAGGAGAAAAACAACCACAAGGGTCAGAAGCATGGCGTTTCTTCCATCACGACCGATGATCTGAACCAGGGCTCTAAAAACGGGCGGCATTCCTGTGGCTTTGTCACTCACTCTTTCCAGGTCATCCACAAAACGGTTTAAAAACTTGGCATTTTTCCAGATATCCCCATTGGGGAAGATCGTGACAAGAAATTGGTCGCGATTTCTATTGCTGTACCGGTCCAGGATGGATGCAGGAAGTTCGTTGAGCTGGACGGGATTTGTGGAGCTCATTCTTATGACAGATTCTTTAAAATATGGCGAAAATGTTTGCTGGAATTTTGAAAGCCTGTATGATGCCGTGTGTTCATCTTTCTCTAGAGTTTCGAGTAAATCCTGGATGATATTCATTGAATCGGGAACATCAGGAACTCCCACGATCTCTTTGCATTTATTGTCCACTTTATCCTGGCCGCCAAGAAAGGCCATATCCTGTATCTCCATGATGTTCATCTGAAGCCGGTCGATCTCCTTGTTCAGTTCCGGGACTTCTTCGGGCCGCAGCAGCTGATTTATGGAGCTTGTCTGGATGGTATCTCTGATTTCATTGATGAAAGGGATTCTCTTTTTTTGTTGTTCTTGAGAGGGAAGGTAAAAGGAAATATCTTCGGTCCTGGCCACAGTTCCCTGCTCACGAAGACGTTCAGCCAATTGACGTGATTGTTGGGGAGTTTCTGTAAGGATCATGGCGTAATCCATTCCCATATCAAACTTTTCAAGCACCGTGTCTTGAAGTTTGATGGAGGTCAGGCCTTTGGGTTCGATATTCATATAATTATGATCGAATTGAATTTTGAGACCTGAAAAGATGAGGAGAGCTGTCACCAGGATAGAGGCAATGATGGTGAAAACGTATCTTTTTGCCAGCCAGTTGCTCGTACGGCCGAGAAAACGGAAGGAGATATCCTTTTTTGGGGGCTTCTTTGTTTCCTTGCTTTTTTCCCATTTTTTTTCCTTGCGGCGTTCCCGGAAGACAAGAAGGACAGGCATAAAGATCATCGTTGACAGGAGAATAGCCAGAAGACCGAAACCGGTCACCAGTCCCACTTCTTTCATGCCCTGGGAATGACTGATAACGAGGGCCAGGAATGCAGCCGCTGTTGTCATTGCCCCTGTGATGATCCCTTTGCCGCTTTTTAAAAACGTTTTCTCCAGAGCTGTGTGGATGGAGTCTCCTGCAGCACGCCACTCGGTAAAGCCGGATATGAGGTGGATGGAAAAGTCGATGCCCAGCCCAAGTAAAATGACAGCCATCATTTGGGTCATGATGTTCAACTGTCCCACTATGAGGGCGGCCAGTCCAATGGCCCAGATTATACCGACCAATAGATTTCCTATAGCAAGGAGGGGAGCAGCCCACATCCTGAATGAAATCACAAGAAGGAAGAGGATGGCAATCAGAGCAATGGCTGTTGTGTAGCTCAAGCCCTGCTGGGAATAGACCATTTCGTCCCGGCCCACTGCAATGAATCCGGTCAGGCCAGCTTCTAACCCGGGAAAATCAAGGATAAGCTTATCTACCTGGTCCTGGACCTGGTCTGTTCCTGAAACAACGTAGTCCAGATCAAGCATTGTGAAATTTGGGATGACATTCATCACCAAAGCCTTTTGGTCATAAGAGAGAAAATAAGGGTCACCGATAAGGAATTGATCCACTGTTTCTTGGATATCCTCCTGAGAAAGGTCCTCTCCCAGAGCCGCTCTCTTCAGGGTCTGGACAAATTCCTGGATGCCGTCTAAAAGAGCTACGGCCTGGTCTTCCTTTTCACGGGTGGAGATCGATTCCTCCTGGCCTACATATTCTTTTTCCATGGCATTGTTGAGATTAAACAGCAGACCTTTTAAATTCGGATCCAGAAACATATCCTGCATATTCTTCAAGTCATCTTCTTTGAGAAGGAGCAGACCATGATTTTTAATAAAATCAACTTCCATCTTGTAATCGACCCGATTGAACAGTTTGAAATCAATCTTTTTCTTTAAGGCGGCTATCTCAGACTCTAGTACGGCTATCTTGGATTTATTGCCGCCCCGGGCTCTTATTTTGGCAAGTTTTTCATTGAGCTCGTTTATCTGTTTTTGACTTTTTTCATTCTGGGTTATGTCCACGAGTTTTAGTGCTATTGGGGCCAGCCTGTCAGCAAACTCTTTGATACGCGCTTCCTCTCCTTGAACAACCACGATCAGGCTGGTCGCAGAGGAAAATTCATCGATGACTTTGTTGAACTCCACAGTTCTTCTGTCTCCGGACGGAAGAAGATCAGCCCAGCGCATGGTGATGCTCAAATGCTCGGCAAACCATCCGAAAACAATGGTCAATATCACAACGATGATCACCATCCTCCAGGGATGGGAGGCGTGCCATTCAGCTAATTTGACGAGCAATTTCTCTCTCATTTCTAAGCTCCTTTGTTACTAAAAATATATCCTTACTCTGATAAACCCGCCGTTGCCCATGGTGCTGGCAAAGTAAGT
>CAZSZS010000176.1:0-8602 GCA_964611275.1 uncultured Eubacteriales bacterium | reverse complement strand
ATTTCGTTTTGATATACATTGGTCTTTAACGGGAATCCGAGTAAAAGATAAGATAATCCAAGGAGAAGAAGGAGAGAAACAGTTGTTTTTATTTTTTTCATAACTTCCTCCTCTGTAACCAGTTTAATTTTAATATTTTATTGAAAAAAAGCAACTTCCTTAGTGTTTTTTAAGTATTCCAGCTGTTCCGTATATGAGAACAAGTATTGAAGCGATTTGTATGAGCCTTATATTGTTCCCGAAGACGAAATAAGAGCAGAGAACCGGATAGATGATGGATGTCGAATACTGTACTGGGCCGACGAGCATCATACGCCCCAGTTTGTAAGAAATCTGAAGTGTTATGAAAGCTCCGAGTGAGAAAAAAAGATAGAGATAAAGATACGGGGATGAGAGATAACGGCTTACATCGAATCCTGAAAAAGTCACCAATGTTTTTATGGTAACAATGATCATCCCTGTTGAAATTCCTGAAACCCCTGCGAAGAGAAGTGTTTTTACTCTTTTTGAAACAGGTTTCAGAAAAGCCGGGGCTATGATAAATAAGGGAAGTAAAGAGGCAGAGATGAGATAAGGCAGTTTAAGAGCGGTTTCTTCATTTTTCTGTTCAAAAATATTCAGTGTTAAAATGGAGATGAAGATCACCAGGGTAAAGATGAAATCAGATTTGAACAGATTTTCTTTGAGGACAGCATGGGAAAGAAAGACAAGAACCACGACCCCCCATCCAGCGAATGCAGATACGATGTGAGGTTCAAGATATTTAAGCGCAACGGCATTAGGAACGATATAACTGTTCATGATCACGAATCCCGAAATCCATGTAAAGAGGTTTTTGTAGTATTTCCCATCTTTTTTCTCTTTAAAGCCTATCCAGGATATGCCTTTTTTCATCAAGACAAAACCGGTAGAAAGAAGCGTGTAAGCGAGAACAACGAGAAAAACACTAAGCTTAAAAGTCATTGAGAATAAAAAAAGAAGGAAAACAGAAAGCGGAGCGATGGTTAACAGCCATTACCCGGCCACTGAATAAAAAGGTTTCTATAGAACCTATCGGGAGAGATTTATCCCTACACCAAGCAGAATGACAAAAACAACAAGGTAGAATATGACGGCAATAGCCATCCAGGCGAGGCTTGCTTTTGCCCAGTTAGCTTTGCTTATTTTTGTGTTAGACCCAAAACCCCAAACAAAAAGAAGTATAAGATTAACAAGGGGAATTGCCATTAAAAAAATAGTTAAAAACCATTCTCCAAAAGTAACTTCCTTCTTTTCTTCCATTCTGTGACCTCCTAAATATTGTATTGTTAAACCTGATTTTCCTTTTCCTCTTTTTTCTTGTTCTCTCTCATATTCTTTCTTGCTGTATCTGTATGGATAAGGCCGTTTCAGCTTAAAGCTAAAAATAGAGTATATTTCCCCTTAATAAAAATCAATGTTTTTTTGCAGGCAAAGATATTTTTATTTTTTATCTCCCGGCAGGTTCCAGGTTTTCATGTGTTATGAGGGCCTTTATCCATTCTTCTGAGAAAGAGAGGCGTCTAACTTTTCTTTGTTCGGAGTCATAGATACGGAAATGATTGTATTTGACCAGAAGTCTGTCTCCCAGTTTCCACCAGGCATCAATGACTCTAAAGGCATTGGAATTTGAATAATCGGTAAGGAATTTTTTTGCCAGCAGGTGGTCTTCCCTATACATTTTTTGAGCTGTTTCCTCAATTGCCGGAGCTTTTTCTATGGCTCCGTCTTCCCAGATCTGTATTTTTTCTTTCACGTCTTCTATGGCGTGAGAATAAATCACCTGAGCGTGAAAATCCACGTAATCAAAGGCCCAGCGGGCAGAGTCTCTGTTAAATTCCCAGTGGTCTCCGATGCTGAATGATTCAGGGATCTCTGTAATGCCGGCATAAAGAGGCATATAGCACGAAGTGTCCTGGGCACCAAAAGCCAGCCATACAACTCCACCTATTGGGTCGGGAAGCCAGTTTCTGCATACGGTGATCGTGGTGTATTCCACATTATTGACAGAAATGCAGCGGGAGCTGTTGTACCGCTCACCTTCGAATTGAAAACCCTGGAAAAGGTTGGGATTGTTGAATGGGCCTGATTTTATCCCCTTTGAAGGATCGAACCGGGTCCCTTTATATTTATCCCGTGTGATATTCATCACATCTTTTAGGGAAATTTTTTTATCCGGTTTAACAGAAAACGGAAGTTCCATATTTGGTGTTTCTGGATTGAAATTTTTGGAAGGTGCGACCAGTTCAAAGAATCTCCACAGCCGCGCTCTTCGGCCTCCACTGGATCGAGCGCTTCCTTCAGAAGGTGAATAGGCCTTTTTCCAGTTGAAAGGCCGGCCGCTTTCAGGGTCATAATAACCGTGTTTGACAGCAAAGGATATGATATTCGGAGATGTCATAAACATATCTTTATTGCTGAGATCGATTTCTCCTATCCTGGATTCATTAGGGCAGACGCTCACATGGTCGTCCGGGACTCTTTGAGCGCACCAGACAGCACCGGGTTCTCCGCTCTCAGGTATCCATAAAGGCCCTACGGGCATGATTTCGAAAATCCAGGCCTCCTCTGGATCTGCGACCGCAAGCATCTCTCCGCTGTCATGGAAGCCGTAACCGAATTTTTCAGCAAGAGTGCCCATAAGCTGTATGGCCTCACGGGCTGTTTGACATCGTTCCATGGCAAGGAGTGTCAGCATGGTTATATCGATCTTGGCAGCCGGTGTGGGATTTCTCATCTCTCTTCTGCAGCCGATAGTGGATTCTCCCATGGCAAGCTGGTGTTCGTTCATGTACCCGAATACTCCGTGAAGATATGAATAAGTATGGGAGACCTGAGGGATATCCAATCCTGTATAGCCCTCTTCAAAGGCCATGTTCCATTTTCCTCCCTGTTCAGGAGGCCATGTCTTTATTTGGCTTATGCGATAGATTTTCCTGACCTCTTCTGAGCTGTGTTCTGCTTCCGCGACATGATGCCAGGTCCAGTCACATACCCCGCAGTCAGCCGTATGGGTCGTCATTACAGAGCCGTCCGCAGAAGCATTTTTTCCGACAAGTATGGAGGTGCATCCTTTTGATAGGAAATTTTCCGCATTATTATCTTTCTTAGGACCATTGAGAGACAGTGCTGTGAAAAAGAGACAAACGCACGATAGAAGGGACAGAAAAATGATCCATTTATAAGCAGTTGTCTTGTTTTGTTTCACATTAAGCCTCCATTAAAATATTCTTATCTTGTGCTGTATCCGGCTTCTTTTAAAGCCGCTCTTACAGTTATCCGCATGGGTTCGATGAACGGGACATTTATATCCTCATCTTTAAGAACCAGCGGGATCTCAGTACATCCTGCGATAACTGCCTCAGCGCCTTTGTCTATGAGAGAAAAGGCAGCCCGGACAATATTCTCTTGACTGCTGCCTGTTTTATATCCGGCTTTTATCCCTCTCCTTCCGAAGATAGATTTCATAATGGTTTTTTGTTCGTTATCATCAGGAGTCATCAGCTTAATGCCTTTTTTTTCAAAAGTGTTGTGAAAAATACCTGATTTGATGGTGCCGCTGCTGGATAAGAGGCCTGCCTTTTGAAGACCGGGAAAATTTATTTTGACCCATTTGACTGCTTCATCAAGAAGGCTTATGAATCTGAAGTCCTGTTCTTTCATGACATCTTGTATGAAGTAATGAGCTGTGACACAAGGCATGACAATAATATCAGCTCCTGCCTTTTTAAGGAGGGATATGCCTTTTATGAGGTAGGGGACGGGATTTTCACCCTGTTTAAAGATGGCGTCGGTCCTGGGTGGTGTCTCAGGATTGCTGAAAATGATTATTTTCGGGTGGTCCTGATCCTTTTCTGTTTTTGCTTCCTCGATAAAGAGGTTGAACATAAAGGCCGTGGCTTCTGGCCCCATTCCCCCGAGTATTCCTATGGTCTTCTTTTCTTTGTCATCCATTTTTAATCCAACCAAGTCTATACAAATACCATAAAGCAATATTCCGGTCAATCAAACCCTGAAAATTGACACAGTTTGTTTTTTTGATATAATGATTCAAAAAACGGGATAAAGTGTCCAATAGACTTTTTAAAAGGAGGGAGTATGAAAAAGAGTGCTGTTATTTTTCTTGTGTTTGCGTTTGTACAATTTATCACAATTCCTGTGTTTTCAACGGACTCACACCTGTCAGACACAGACAGGACCACAGTCAAGGAATTTTCGTTGAAAACAGACTACACAAACAGAGCCAGCATGAGAGCTGTTTTTTTCCCCGTGAGCGGATCCTTAGTGGATGGAACAGCTTTTGCTCAGGAGGCTGCAGAGGCAGTATCACCTGATGAAGAGATCCGTTCACTTAAGAAAAAAAGGACCGGCTATTTGTTAGGCTCCATAGGCCTGATAGCGGCAGGGGGATTTTGTTTTTATCAGTCTACTCAATCTGAATCCAAAAAGGGAGAACGCCCGGGTGTATCAGAAGGGGGAGAAAGAAGCAGTGTATCCGGCGGAGGAGGAGCGCTTTGGATCGCTCTCGGAGCTGTTTCCGTTGCCATCGGTGCCGCTCTGATAAGCCAGTATTCAAAGACCAACAAAGCCATTAAAGCCAAAGAAAAAGAGCTTGAAAATTTATCCCAGGCTCAGCAAAGGCTGGCGCAGGCTGTGAGCAGGTAACAAGCAAAAGGATAAAGGCGCTTCTTTTTTCTGTTTGTTTAATAAAAGAATATTTTTATATGCACAGCCAGAGAACAAGGAATATGAGTATACTAATTGAGAAACCTTAACCCGATTTAAAACCCTAGACAGAGTGTGGCATAGGAGCTTGGAGCAGTCGTGCATAAGCTATCGCTTTCACGACCTGCGTCATATGTTTGCCATGAGGTTCCTGAGGAACAGTAAAGACGTATTTGCCTAAAAAAATTGACACTTTTCCTTATTTTGATATAATTCTTCCAAGAATGGGAAAAAGTTTCCAATGGTGTTCTTTAAAAGGAGGGAGTATGAAAAAGAGTGCTGTTATTTTTCTTGTGTTTGCGTTTGTTCAATTTATCACAATTCCTATGTTTTCAACGGACTCACACCTGTCAGACACGGATAGTGTCACAGTCAAGGAATTTTCGTTGAAAACAGACTACACAAACAGAGCCAGCATGAGAGCTGTTTTTTTCCCCGTGAGCGGATCCTTAGTGGATGGAACAGCTTATGCTCAGGAAGCTGCAGAGGCAGTATCACCTGAAGAAGAGATCCGTTCACTTAAGAAAAAAAGGACCGGCTATTTGTTAGGCTCCATAGGCCTGATAGCTGTTGGGGGGCTTTCTATTTATCAGTCCACTCAAATTGAATCCAAAAGAGGAGAACGCCCGGGTGTGTCAGAAGGAGGAGAAGCAGGCAGTGTATCCCATGGACCGCAGTCGCTTTGGATCGCTCTCGGAGCTGTTTCCGTTGCCATCGGTGCCGCTCTGATAAGCCAGTATTCAAAGACCAACAAAGCCATTAAAGCCAAAGAAAAAGAGCTCGAAAATTTATCCCAGGCGCAGCAGAGACTGGCACAAGCGGTGAGCAGGTAACACGTAAAAAGCTAAAGGCGCTTCTTTTTTTCTGTTTGTTTGGTAAAAGAGTACTTTTATAGGCGCAGCATTTGAGTTGGCTGTTGCAGCATAAATCTCTCTGGAAAAGGACAACATGAAGAGAATAAGACTATTTTCCCTCTTTTTTTTCATTTTCGTATTTTCTGTAAATTTGTTTCCAGTTTCTGTCCGATCAGATGATTTAAAGAAGATTAAGGCTCCGGAAAACAAGCCTGCTGGGCTGAACTGGGACGGGAAGATTTTACAACTCGAATATGGCAATCGGGTCATATTGAGAGCATCCATTGAAAACAGGGACCAGGATACAGCTTTCACTGTCACAGAGGACCGTGACAAAGAAGGGATTGAACAGGTTTTTAAATGGACATCCCGGAAAACTCCTTTAGAGCTGAAAGGAATGATTACTGCCAGCGGGCAGGCTTTTCCCTGCGAAGCTGAAAGACAGGAGGATTCTCTTCTCGTGGTGCGTCACAGTGTGGGGCTGAGTGCAAGCCTTTTAAACAGGGCTGTCTACGACAGGCATTATGACTGGGTGCTGTCTGTGGATTACCCTTCCGAGGTCAAGATCGTTCCTGAGGGATCGTCTTCTTCGGGCAATACTTTTAAGCTATCTGTCACTGGGAGGAATATCATCATCCGTTTCAGGCCCTATTATTATCAGAAACACCGGGGGCTTCGTCATTTTAAGCCCTGGACTTATGAAGTGTGGAAGGATTCTGTGGCAGGCTGGTGTTCATGGTTTGCTTATTTTGATGATATCGATGAACAGAGCATTAAAAAAACAGCCCGTATCCTATCAGAAGAGCTTGTTCCCTACGGCCTGGAATATCTCCAGATCGATGACGGCTATCAGCAGGAACCTGCCGGAACCCCGGAGACATGGCTTTCTCCGAATGAAAAGTTTCCTTCAGGCCTTGAGAGTTTGTGCGGCTCCATAAGCGGGAAAAGCCTTAAACCAGGGATCTGGACCTATTTGAGTTTTCTGAAAAAGGAATATGCCTTTTCACACAAAAATCTTTTTGTTCTGGACAGTAAGGGAGAACCCGCTTATGGAGAGTGGGTCGGATATGTGATAAACAGTTCGGATGAAACAGTGGAGCAGTTGATAAAACCATTGTACGGAAACCTAAAAAGAATGGGCTGGAAATATTTTAAAGTGGATGCATTGAGACATTTGAGATATGAAGGATACAACAGCTATTCACAGTATTTTATAGAGAGAGATAGAGATCTTGTATCTTCCTATCAGAAGGTTGTGAGGGCTGTCCGGGATCAAATCGGTGAAGAAAGCTTTCTTTTGGGATGTTGGGGAATAAGGCCTGAATTAATCGGGATCTTAGACGGATGCAGGATCGGAACAGACGGATTTGGTTACGGAGGTCTTGCTCAGTACAACTCCTTTAATAATGTGATATGGAGAAATGACCCCGATCATATTGAGCTCAGCGACGAAGAAGCCTACCGTTCCACGATGGTCGCATCTTTGACCGGCTCTCTGTATATGCTGACTGACAAACCTGAAATTTACAGGACAGAACGGGCGGAACCCGCAAAGAGAACCATTCCTGTTTTGTTCACCCTGCCCGGTCAGATATTTGACGTCGATCCCTCGCGTTCCAATTTGTTAAGCCGGGTCGATTCAGAGGTCAGCGGCTCGGGCCCGAGAGTTTTCGACGGAGAGCAGGCTCCCAGATGTTCCCTGTATCTCATGGAGATAAACACTCCTTTTGAAAACTGGATGCTGCTGGGAAGGATAAACAGTGATATCAAATGGATTGCTTTTAAGAGTATAGGCCTCAGCCCGGAGAAAGAATATTTTATTTTTGAGTTCTGGTCCCATAAGCTACTAGGAAGTTTTGCGGGGGGATTCAATCCGGGAATGATTGATCCCGAATACAACTGCCAGCTTTTTTGTATACGGGAACGGAAAAGCCATCCTCAAGTCATTGCGACCAACCGCCATATATCCTGTGGTTATGAACTGAGCGAGGTCAAATGGGAGGATGGATTTCTTTCCGGACAGAGTGAGGTTGTGGGAGGAGATAGTTACATGCTGTATATTGCAGAGCCTGAGGTGAATGTTTTCAAGGAACTCTCCTGCACAGGGGCTCAAAGAGAAAATATTGAGAAAACAGGGATCCTCCGCATTATTGAACTGAAATCCGGAGAGAACACTTCAGTTCACTGGTCTCTTGAATATGAAAAAAAGTCAGACTAAAAGAGCAGCTACTCTGATATTCCGAGAAGATCCAGCATAAAAGCGTATTCAAGAGCCGTCCTTTTAAAACGCTTGAAACGTCCTGAAGCTCCTCCGTGACCTGATTCCATATCAACGTCTAATACAAGGAGATTATCATCTGTTTTTAAATCTCTCAGTTTGGCTACCCATTTGGTCGGCTCGAAATACTGGACCTGGGAATCATGAAGCCCGGTCGTTGCCAGTATGGCCGGGTAATCCTGTTCGGTGACATTGTCATAAGGGGAATAAGAGAGCATGTACTCATAGTATGTTTTGTCTTTCGGGTTTCCCCATTCATCAAATTCACCTGTAGTGAGAGGGATGCTTTCATCCAGCATAGTGGTCACCACATCGACAAAGGCAACATTTGCTATCACGCCTTTCCACAGGTCCGGTCTCATGTTCAGCACAGCACCCATAAGCAGGCCTCCGGCACTTCCGCCCATGGCAAAAAGTCTATCTGAATTGGTGTATCCTTCCTGGATCAAATAATCGGCACAGTCAATAAAGTCAGTAAAAGTGTTCTTCTTTTTGAGCAGTTTCCCATCTTCATACCAGTCTCTGCCCATCTCAGAACCTCCCCTGATATGAGCTATGGCATAGATAAATCCTCTGTCCAGAAGGCTCAAATTTACCGAACTAAAACTCGGGTCCATACTGGATCCGTAAGAGCCGTAGCCATAAAGGAGAAGCGGATTGTTGCCGTCCATGGCCATCCCCTTTCTGTAAACAAGGGAAACAGGGACCTTTGCTCCGTCTCGTGCTG
>CAZSZS010000175.1:0-16078 GCA_964611275.1 uncultured Eubacteriales bacterium | reverse complement strand
CATCATAGATGATATTTACGTCAAAAACGGAAACCCGGTCGAATACGGACAAAAACTTTTTTCAGTGAAAAAGAAATAAATGTTCTCGAAACTATTGATAGCAAACAGGGGAGAAATAGCTCTCCGGATAATGCGCGCAGCCGGTGAATTGGGAATTAAAACCGTAGCCGTCTTTTCAGAATCGGACAAAGACTCCCTTCACGCACTTCTTGCGGACGAAAAAATATGCATAGGCCCGGCAAAAGCGAGCGACAGCTATCTCAATATCCCAAACATTATCAGCGCTGCGGTGATCACAAAAGCCGACGCCATCCACCCTGGATACGGATTTCTGGCTGAAAATCCCCGTTTTCCTGAAATATGCGATCAGGAAGGACTGACTTTCATAGGCCCCTCTGCTTCAAACATGAGAATGATGGGAGATAAAAACAGAGCCCGTCAGGAGATGAAAAAAGCAAAGCTTCCCATCCTTCCGGGATCAGACGGGATAGTGAAAGATTTTAGCTCAGCTGAGAAAACCGCAAAAAAAATCGGATTCCCTATTATACTCAAAGCCGCGGCAGGGGGAGGCGGAAAAGGAATGCGTATAGTCCGTTCCCATTCAAATCTTGAAGAACAGTTCACTATAGCACAGAATGAGTCGAACGCTGCTTTTGGAAATCCTGACCTGTATATAGAGAAATTCATAGAAAATGCCCGGCACATAGAAATCCAAGTGATTAGAGACAACAACGAACATGTCATGGCATTAGGAGAACGAGAATGTTCGCTTCAAAGAAAACACCAAAAAGTCTTGGAGGAAACTCCTTCCACATTCATAGATGAGAAAACACGAAAAAAAATGATCAAAGCTGTAGAAGCAGCCACAGAATACATTGGCTATCACAGTCTGGGCACTTTTGAATTTCTTGTTGACAGCAAAAAAAATTTCTATTTCATGGAGGCCAATACAAGAATCCAAGTTGAGCACCCCATAACCGAAATGGTCTATGGAATCGATCTGGTAAAAGAACAGATCCGAATAGCAGCAGGGAAAAAACTGGACCTCAAACATGACCTCTCTTTCAACGGCCATAGCATTGAATGCCGGATCAATGCCGAAGACCCTACGTCATTTGCTCCCTCACCGGGAAAAATCGAATTCCTTGTTTTCCCAGGAGGAGAAGGGATTCGAATTGACTCGGCCGCATACCAAGGATGGAATATTCCCCCTCATTATGACTCCTTGATCGCTAAGATCATATCTCATGCGCCAACAAGGGAGGAAGCCATAAAAAAAATAAAAACAGCGCTGGAAATGACCACGATAGTCGGAGTCAAGACAAATATCCCGCTGCATTTGAACATTCTATCCAATTCGGATTTCTTGAAAGGCAAATACGACACTCAATTTCTGGAAAGAGTTATCTCCAAAAAAAACAGCCGCTAGAACCGTCCATCGACCAGGTACATTCTGACCTGGAAGGTCCCTTCATTGTCTTCCACCACAAGTTCGTTGATCCCCAGCTGCAGCTCCCCCCCTAAGGGCATGGCGACCTCAGATTCCCCTCCGATATAAAATTCCTTTATGATTTCATTCCTGATCTCTTCCCCTGTCTCCTCATCTTCTTCAATAGAAATAAGCAGAACGACTCTTCCGATGAGAGAGCCGATATTTTTATCCCCAATCGGCTGCTGCATTGTTCTTAAGCTGTATCCTTCCGGGTCACAGTAAGCTTTTGGATTTCCTTTCTGAAGGGAAATGGTCCCATCAGCCTTGAAATGAATGATTTCGCCGCGCTCAACATCAAAACCGGTGCTCACCCAATGCCGGTCTGACGGCACTCCTGTTCTGTAAACCCTGTTGTTTTCCAACCTTGGCCGTTTGATATCCTGGCCCTGAACAGCATAAATACAAAGGGTTGTACATAAAAAAACAAAAGACAATAGAAAAAGGAAAGGATGTCTTTTCTCTTCAGTCATATCTTCCCCAGTTTCAAAACCTCAAGCATCTGTTTATGGATCTTTCCATTTGAGGCAAGTACCTGTTTTTTCCCCGAATCTAATCTTTTATTGTGGAAATCAGTGACGCACCCCCCGGCTTCTTTGACGATAAGAGCCCCGGCCGCTGTATCCCAGGGAGAAAGCTTTAGTTCCCAAAACCCATCCGCTCTCCCGCATGCCACAGAACAAAGGTCCAGAGCAGCGGAGCCGCAGCGGCGTATGGCCTGGCACCTGACGGCAAAATTGGAAAAATGGTCAAGATTATTCATTTTACTCTCCCGGATGTCATAAGGAAAGCCAGTTGTCAGAAGGCTTTTATCAAGTTCTTCAGTGCAAGATACCTGTATCTTTTTGTTATTAAGAGAAGCTCCTTCCCCTCTTTTGGCTGCAAACAACTCACCTCTCATGGGATCAAAAACAAGGCCTACCAAAGACTCCCCCCCCTTTTCAACGGCTATGGAAATGCAAAATACAGGAAATCCATGGACATAGTTTGTGGTTCCGTCTATGGGGTCCACTATCCATTTGAAATCAGAGCCTTTTTCTTTTTTAAGACCCTCTTCCGCTATGATGTCGTGATCAGGAAAAGCTCTTAACAAAGAATCACGAATGATTTCCTGAGACCGCCTGTCAAAATTAGTTACAAGATCGACCTCACCCTTAAATGATATCTCTCTGTTTGACCTAATGTTTTGAATGAGCATAAGGCCTGCTTTTTTTGCAGCCCTCTCTGCGGCCTTCAAGTACGTATCTAAATTCATTGGATCAATCACAAATCAAATCATGCTTTTTACGAAAAACCAGGATTTACTATATTACCAACAATACATACCCAGGGCAATATATGTTTTCCATCAGTAAAAACTCTTTGCCAAAAAATACGTACTGTATTATGATAAAAATGCAAGAGAGAGATCCAATGAATGAACAAAAGAAAACCAAAAAAAGCAAGAAAAAAATAATCATTATCAGCTCTGTTGCCCTGCTCATAGCCATTATCATATTTGTCAATCTTCAGGCTCAGCGCGAAAAAAGCATCGCTGTCACAGTGGAAAAAGTCGAAAAGGAAAATCTTGTATCTAAGATTTCCGCTTCCGGGGAAGTCAAGCCAAAAAAAAGTGTGGATATCAGCGCGCATATAGCGGGAAGGATAATAAAAATTGCTGTGGATGAGGGCCAAATGGTCAAAAAAAATGACCTTCTTCTCAAACTAGAATCCATACAGTATGAAGCAAGTGCTGATAGAGACAGAGCTTATATTCGTTCTTTACAGGCTGAAAAAATCAAAGCGGAAGCTCAGCTTGAGAACGACAAAAGAATCTTTGAAAGGAAAGAAACTCTGTTTGAAAAAGAATTGATATCCAGGGAAGAATTAGAATCCACTCAAGCACAGTACAATATTTCAAAAGCCAGCCATGACTCGATCAAGTACCAAATCAAACAAGCCCAAGCTTCCTTGAGAAGCACTCTCGATAATCTGGAAAAAACCGTCTATCATTCCCCTATAGACGGGGTCATAACAAGCCTTAATGTTGAGGAAGGAGAAATCGCACTGGTGGGGACCATGAACAATCCGGGAACAGTGCTTATGACCATCGCTGACCTTTCCGTGATGGAAGTGGATGTGGAAGTGGACGAAACTGATGTCATTGGAGTGGAACTCGGACAGACTTCGGAAGTCCGGGTGGATGCCTTTCCTGACCTGATCATTAAAGGAAAAGTCACAGAGATCGGCAGCTCTGCAATCCAGACCGTCACCGGCTCTGAAGAATCAAAGGATTTCAAAGTCGTTATCACACTGGAGGACCCTCCTGGAAATTTAAAACCAGGGCTTTCAGCCACTGCGGATATCATCACGGCGGAAAAATCTGATGTGCTCACCGTTCCCATCTCAGCCCTTGTCCTTAAAGAATCCGATGAAGAGACGGATAGTTCCGGGAAGAGTCAGGAAGAAGGAGTGTTTGTCATTAAAGATGAAAGAGCTCAATTTCGCCCTGTTGAAAAAGGAGTCATGGGAGAACTTAAAATTGAGGTCGTATCAGGACTTGAACAAGGCGAAGATATTGCTGTGGGGCCTTACAGCGCTTTACGCCAGCTCAAAGATGACATGCTGGTCAAGGCTGAAAAAAAGGAAGAGAGCTACTGATGACAGACAACAACAATATCATTATCTCAGCTGAGGATCTCTGGAAGATCTATCAGCTTGGCAAACAGGAAGTGAGAGCTCTCTGCGGCGTAACCTTTTCTGTAAAAAAAAATGAGTTCCTTGCTATAATGGGGCCTTCAGGCTCCGGTAAATCAACCATAATGAACCTCTTGGGCTGTCTCGATACCCCTTCCAAAGGAAAATATTATTTAAACCACAAGCTTGTCAGTTCCCTGGATGACAATGAACTTGCATTCATAAGGAATAAGGAAATCGGTTTTGTTTTTCAGGTATTCAATCTTCTCTCCAGAGCTTCCGCTTTCCACAATGTCGAACTTCCCTTGATTTACAGAGGGGAAAACAAAAAAACAAGAAGAGAAAAAGCTGAAAAGGCTCTGGAAATGGTGGAGATCTTGAATAGAAAAGACCACCGTCCTTCAGAACTATCCGGAGGCGAAAGACAGAGAGTGGCCATTGCCCGTGCCTTGGTAAATGACCCATCCATTCTACTGGCTGACGAGCCCACAGGCAATCTTGATTCAAAAACCGGTCAAGAGATCTTAAAGCTCTTCAACAAGATCCACTCTCAAGGAAACACCATTATCATAGTCACACATGACCCGAATATCGCAAAGCATGCCCATAGGGTCATCCATATAAAGGACGGAATGATCGAAAAAGAGGAAAGAAGTGGAGAATAATCATGAACTTTTTTAACAGGCTTCAAGGAGTCTTTTTTAATCCCAAAGAGACACTCACATCCATCGCCGAGAAGTCACCCTGGAAAGATGCTCTTGTTGTTTTGCTCATCGTCATTGCTGTTTTTGCCTATCTCATACAACCTATTTCTCAACTGGATAACATCAATACTTTTAAAAATAACATTGAACTCAAAGACCGGATCGGAGAGGAGCGGTTTAATGAAATGCTTGACCGGATGCAGAATCCATCCAAAGTTCAGACCATAATCCAATCCATTATAGTGACTCCGATTGTTGTTTTATTGGGACTTTTACTCTCCGCTGCTGTGATTCTGGTCATGGGACGCATGACCTCAACGGAAGGGAAATACGTGCAGATCTTTTCATCATTTATCCATGCGAGTTTTATTGACAAGATCCTTGGGGGCGCTGTAAGGCTCGTTATGATTTTCACAAGCAAAACATATATGGGTACGACCACAAGCCTTGCCTTGTTTTTTCCAAAAATGGAAGCTTTGTCTTTGAAATTCATCATATTAAGTCAGTTCGACTTTTTCCAGCTGTGGATGTTTTGGGTCCTGGGTTACGCTCTGTCCTCCCTATTCAAGATAAAGTTCCAAAAAGCGCTCTTCATATCCTACGGCTTCTGGGTCCTCAAGAGCCTGCTGAATGTTGGCATCGGTCTTTTAAGTTTGAGTTTTTTGGGATAACTGCCCCGGTTTGATAACCTGGCCGGCCTCTTCAGGTTTATTATCCGTTTGACATATTTTATGTTCATTTATAAAGTATATTCATGTTTATGGAAAAAGTGTGGCTTAACGGAAATCTTTCAGACTCACCTTTCCCTTATTTGCTCTACCGGGTATGGAACTACAAAAGAACAGGCCGTCTGGAAATTAAAAAAGACACCCTTGCAAAAAACATTGATTTCTTCGAAGGCGATATCATAGCAAGCGCCTCTTCGTTTGACAGAACAAGTTTTTTCTCATTCCTGCAAAAAGAAAAATGCCTCCACTCATCAAGCATGAAAAGGTGTGAAAAATTTGCGAAAGCGAATAAAATCTCTCAACTCAAAGCCGTCACCGAGCTTGATATGATTCCGCCTTCGGAACTATGGGAATTTCTCAAAAGATTCCTCATAGACGATGTTCTCCCTTTGTTTGACTGGGCCGAGGCGGAATATTTTTTTGACCCGGCAC
Organism: uncultured Eubacteriales bacterium; assembly: GCA_964611275.1. Taxonomy (GTDB): domain Bacteria; phylum Acidobacteriota; class Aminicenantia; order Aminicenantales; family Aminicenantaceae; genus WJMT01. Next base: position 10,049 of record CAZSZS010000175.1, on the reverse strand, counting down.
AGGAAATAAACAAGTCAGAAATACTAACCACCGTTTCCCCGCTAAAAATCATCCGCATAGGTATCTATCAAATGAAGAACTGGAAAATAATCAATTCTCATATACCTTCATCGGATAAATACATCCATACTCATACAAACAAATCTTTTTTGAATAAAGAACTCAAGCCTGATGAGCTTTATCTTCTCAATGTCATTGGAGACAAGATAAAAATAAGCGAACTATACAAATTCAGTGAGATCGGAAAAAAGGAAACAAACAGATTGATTTATCTCTTCGCATGCCTTCGGATCGCCTCCCCTCTTCATAAAAACACGGTTCCCATCACAAAAGAAATCTCCAAATTCGAGCTCTACAATATCCTTGAATCCTTTAACACTAAATGCATCTATATATACAAATATATCTCAAAAGAAATCGGCCCTGTTGCTTTAAGCATCCTGGAAAAATGCATTGAAGACACAAAACCCCATCTCCCTCCCCAACTCCAGAACATCAGTATTTCCCAAAGCGGAGAAATGAATATAAGTTCCTCACCGTCAACCAATCCCAGCCTCCCGGGAGAAATCAAATTAGATGATTTTCTGGCTGCTCTTAACGAAATACTCGTTTCAGAGCTTCTGACCGTGAAAAAAACCTTGGGAGACGAACATGAATCTAAAGTCGCAAAAAACTTAAAAAACATAGGCAAATGGAATACAAAAAAAACCAAATCTTAGGCTTTCTCATTCTTATTACAGTACTGACAATACTGCTTTTAATCAAAATTGCGATATAAAACTAAAGATCTTCTCGTTATTATAGGCCCCACCTGCGTGGGCAAAAGTGAAACCTCCCTAAAGTGTGCCGGCCATTTTAACGGTGAAATTATCAACTGCGACTCAATGCAGGTCTACAAAGGCTTTGACATCGGGACCGACAAACTGACTCCTGAAAAAAGAAACGACATTCCGCACCATCTGATCAGTATAGTCAAACCCCCGACGCAGTTTACAGCAGCTGATTTTGTTGCACTCTCTTTAAACGCCATTGAAAAGATCACAGACAAAAAGAAACTTCCCATAATAACCGGAGGGACAGGCCTCTATATCAAAGCTCTATTGAACGGCCTGTTTCCGGAAAAGCAAAAGCATGCCTTCATACGCAGCCAGCTTGAGAGAGAAGCGGATACTCAAGGGCTCGAAAAACTCCGGGAAGAACTCAAAAAAGTCGATCCTGATTACTTCAGCAAAATCGGCAGGAATGACAGATTAAGGATAATCAGGGCATTAGAGGTATACCGCGCTACAAACATACCCATATCGGCACATTTCTCACGGACCCAATCATTTGTCAGGAATTTTAATATCATAAAAATTGGCCTCATCATTGACAGGAAAACCCTTTACAAGAGGATCGAAGCCAGAGTTGACAGAATGTTTGAAAAAGGTATAGTTGAAGAAGCTCGGAATTTATTGGAATCAGGGGTAAAGGAAAATTCTCCCCCTTTCAGGGCCATAGGATATAAGAACATACTTAAATATTTAAAAAATGAGATCACTTTAGAAAAAGCCATAGATTCCACAAAAAAAGATACCCGCCATTATGCAAAACGGCAGATCACGTGGTTCAAAAAGATGGAAGGAATAAACTGGTTTTCCCCTTATGATTATGATTCCATAATAAAATGCATATCAGACGGTTTGACAAAATGGAAAAAGCAATAATCATCAACGTATCAACGAACAGAGAAGAAAAATTATCCGCTGAGGAGTCTCTGGAAGAACTCAATGGATTAGTCCTAGCGGCAGGCGCAAAGACCATAGACAGGCAGTTCCAATACAGGCAGAAAGCCAGCCCTAAATTCCTCATAGGAGAAGGGAAAGTCGATGAACTTAAAGAATTAAAAGGGAAGCTTAGCGCTGACCTTATTGTATTTGATCAGGTTTTATCTCCGGCTCAGCAACATGCCCTTGAGGAGAAAATACAGTGTAAAGTCATTGACAGAACCCAGCTTATCCTTGATATATTCGCCCAGCGGGCTCACAGTAACGAAGGGAAGCTTCAGGTAGAACTGGCTCAGCTCAATTATATGCTGCCCAGGCTTACCGGAAAAGGCACAGCCCTGTCCCGATTAGGAGGGGGCATCGGAACCAGGGGCCCGGGAGAAAAAAAGCTTGAAGAAGACCGCCGCAGGATACAGGACAGAATATCAAAAATAAGAAAAGACATCCGTAAAATTCAAAACCGCCGTTTGAATCAAAGAAAAAAACGGAGCAGAGGACCTGTCCCTTTGGTGTCAATCGTAGGCTATACCAATGCAGGAAAATCAACCTTATTTAACACCCTCGCCAATGAGAAAAAATTTGTCTCCCCCCAGCTTTTTGCCACACTTGACCCTGTAATCCGCCGCGTAAACCTTCCGGACGGAAGCTTTTTCTTTTTAAGCGATACTGTAGGATTTATTCGCAACCTGCCCGTTGAGCTAAAAACAGCATTCCAGGCCACTCTGGAGGAGGTAAAGGAAGCTGACTGCATATGTCATGTGATTGATTTTATATCAGACCGGTCAACCAATCAAATAAAGGCAGTGGAGAAAACTTTATCTGAAATCGGAGTGCAAGACATTCCCATTATTAAAGTGCATAATAAAATCGACCTTCTGGATAACAAAGAAGATATTTTAAAAAAGAACAATGGCTTGAATGAAGACTCTGTGTACATTTCTGCCAAATACGAACTTGGGATAAAAAGCCTCAAACAAAAAATAAGCTCGGTTGTCTTTAAAAACTTTGAAACATTCGATTTAAGTATCCCAAAATCCAAAATAAATTTAATTCGTTCTTTTCCTAAATGGTCAATTGTGTTAAAAAAGAGAGAAAACAGTGATGGATATTTATTAAAAATTTTAGCTGAACCCGAAAAAATGATGAGCTTTTTACCCTTTATACAAAAAGGAGAAAAAAAGTGGTGAAAAAGAAAATTTTCATTTCTATATGTATTCTGTTTCTAATGTGGTCCTGCCAGATCGAACAAATACCAAGCCCCCAAATATACACCGGAGATCTTCCCCAGTCTCAGGTTTCCGAACTATCCCTTGATGAAAGGATAATCATCGAAGAGGCTTGGAATAATATCAGAAATGGAAACGGAAAAAACTCTTTAAGCCTGGTTTCCAAACTCAGTCCGGAAAATCCTTTTTACACGATCATCACAGCCTATTCCTATTATTTATTGAACGACATCCAATCCGCGGAACACTACTTTAAACAAGCTATTGAAAAAAATCCGGATATCACCATCACTCACCTGGGACTAGCCCAGCTTTATCAAAAAACTATGAGAGACGACCTTGCGTTCCTGGAATACAGGGAAGTGTTGAAAAACGATCCCGAACATACCTGGGCAAAACCCAGATACGAAGAAATCAAAGCAGACAAAACAAGAGATATCCTTCAGACAGCACAGGATCTTAGGAAACAAGGGGATATTACAGCCAGTGAAAAAACATACCTTAAAGCTCTTTATTATTCACCCGAGTCCATACAGGCTCACAGCGCTCTCGCCGATATCTATCTTGAACAGAGCAAACATGAAAGAGCCATCATACATTTAAAGACCTTGCTGTCTTACCAGCCTGAAAACACACAGTTCCTTAGATCCTATGCAGAGGCACTCTTCCAGAACGAGGAGTTCAAAAAAAGCTATGAGGCATATAAAGATCTACAAAAGCGGGTACCTCAGGACCAAGACATAGACAGACGTATCGAACAGCTTAAAAACAGGCTCGGAATCTTTGAACTGCCCAGCCAATACAACACCATTCCTTCCAGGGAGGCCATAACCAGAGAAGACATGGCTGCCATTTTAGGGATAGAATTCCAGAAACATCTCCTGGATCCAAAAAAAGAGCCCCCTATAATCATTGACATCTCAACCTCATGGGCTTCTGAATATATCCTAAAGCTGACATCCATGGACGTCCTTGATATCTATCCCAACCATACTTTCAAACCAAAGATGATCGTAACCAGAGCTCAGCTGGCAGAAATCATCTACCGGCTCATCAATCACCTCAAGCAAAACGGACACACTCTCATCCAGCAGATCCCGCCCCAATCAATAAATCTATCGGATGTTCCTCCAAACAATTTTTATTACAGACCCATTATAATGGCCATATCATACGGAGTACTCAATACCTCTATGGGAAGAAACTTCAATCCCGAAGATCCCGTATCAGGTCAAGAAGCGCTCAAAGCCATCAATATATTGCTCTCCCTGATCAAATAAAAAAAGCTACAGTGGACGATACAATTAAAAACAAAAGCAAAAATGCCATTATAACAATCCCCAATATCATATCTCTATCCCGACTCCTTCTAAGTCCTGTTTTTTTTTACTTCATTCTATCAGGAAAAACACAGACATCCTTCATTATCTTTCTCATCGCTATCTCCACTGATTTTCTTGATGGAGCTACAGCTAGGATGTTTAAGCAGAAATCAAATCTTGGAGCCTTACTCGATCCCTTGGGAGACAAAGTCTTGATGACCACATCCTTTATTGCCCTTACTTTACCTTCGATCAATCATCCGCATTCAATTCCTATCTGGTTGACAGCAACAGTCATAGGCCGTGACATATATATCGTCCTTGGTGCTGCAGCTGCTTTCAAACTCATCGGCCAAAAAAAATTTCCCCCTACTATAACCGGAAAGGCAAGCACAGCGCTTCAGATGCTGACCCCTCTATCTGTCCTCTTTCTTAATATGATAAATAGAGAAAGTCACCTCTTGCTTTATCTCTTTATTCTCACCTTGATAATGACTGTAGTATCCGGAATCCAATACACACTCATTGGTTTGAAATGGATGGACAAGGCTAAATGTCAAAACAGGAAACAAACACATTAAGCTTGACAGGATATCAAGCTCTTTTATCTATAAATCCTCTTCGGAGTGTCTTCCATAAAATTTTTAAATCGAGAAACAACGACCAATTCTGAATGTAATAAAAATCATATTCAAGCCGTTTCTCAAAATCAGTATCCTGTCTTAAGCCATGGACCTGAGCCCAGCCTGTCATCCCTGACTTGACCTTATGTCTTAACATATATTTAGGCATTTTCTCCCGAAATCTTTCCACAAAAACTTCTCTTTCGGGCCTGGGTCCTATAAGACTCATTTCACCCAGCAGTACATTTACTATCTGAGGAAGCTCGTCTATGCTGAATTTCCTTAAATACCTGCCAATTCTGGTTATTCTCGGATCACCGGGTTTGCTCATAACCGGACCTGTCTCCCGCTCCGCACCAAAAATCATTGTCCTGAATTTATGCATCACAAACTTTTTGCCGTCCAGCCCCACTCTTTCCTGATGAAACAGTATTGGGCCTTTCGAATCCAGCCTGACCAGCAGAGCTGTGAGGACTAAAAGGGGGGTCAGCAAAACCAGCAGAACAAATGATACAGAGATATCTATAGCTCTTTTTACAAAGAGCATGAATCCTCTCATCGGAGGCTCATCTATACTGATGACAGGAAATCCATCCAAATCTTCTATCCGGGCATTTAATGTCAAAAGCTGGAACAAATCCGGTATCAACCTGACATTGACCACATATTTATTGACTATCTTCAGTACCTCTATGATCTTCGGGTAATTGTTCAAATCAAGAGCCACATAGACATCTGAAATACTCTTTTCTTTGATCACATTCGCCAGGTCTTTGATCGAGCCTAAAACCCTGATGCCCTCTCCTTCTGGAATAACCTCTCCTTTTTTTATCTCGTCATCCAGAAATCCCTTCACCTCAAAACCCAGGTCCTTGAACTTAACCAGTTTCTGGGCAATAGCCCTTCCCATCTTTCCAGCACCGACTATCACAACGCTCCGGAGATCCAGTCCCCTGGCATACCGCCTTTTCATAAAATAATATATCTGGTTTCGTAAAAAAGAGAGGATAAATATAACACTGATAAAATAAACCCCCAGAAAACCATGGGAAAGCTTGAAGTCAATCATAAACAGGGGAGCCGGCCCCTGACTGTATGCGTTAACATAATTTAAAAATCCCATGACAATAATGACGGTAAAAATCGTATTCAGCGTGATCAGGAAAAAATCTTCGACCCCGGTTCTTTTCAGTCGTGTCCTGTAAAATCTCTGAAAGAAAAATAGGGACATATGAATGATAAGAAACAGGGGAAAGACAAATAAATATGATTTTATGGGCGGTATGCCTTTTGCGGGATTTACAGGAATGATATACCCGTAAAAGCGAAAACCATAAGAGTAAAAATAAGATATCAATATCCCGATAATATCACTGAGGATGTAAAGACTGATGATTTTGGTCCTATGTTTCTTTATCATTTTCTATCTTGAAATTCATCCCATTTCTCTTTGATAAAGGAAAAAATCCTTTCTTTGAATTTTTCCCTTGAATATTTCAAGGCATTGTTCCTTATTTCATTTTTATTAAATGGCAACTTTCTTGACTTGTCAAGGACGCTTATGAGGCTGTCCGCATTTAATTTTCTAAAAAACAAACCGCTTAATCCGGATAGGACTGTTTCTGTTGCCCCGCCCCGGCCGTAAGCTATAACAGGAACCCCGCATGCCTGGGCTTCCAGTGAATTAATCCCGAAATCCTCTTCGCCCGGCATGATAAGAGCCCGGGCTCCTTGAACCATTTTGAGAAGGTCTCCGGAGGGAAGAGCGCCGAGGAAATTCACATTTTTTTTCGCCTCTTTTTTAAGTCTTCTATAATCCGGACCGCTCCCAATAATATGCAAAGTATCTCCTGTTTTGTTAAACGCTTCTATAGCGAGGTCAATTCTTTTATAAGGGACAAGAGCGGAAACAATAAGATAATAGTGATCTTCCTGTTTTCCCGGGCGGAAAAAATGAACATCGACCGGCGGATTGATCACAGTTGCTGTCCTGCGATAATATGTGTGTATGCGATCCGCTACTGTTTTAGAATTAGCAACAAAATGGCTCACTCTCCGGGAAGAGGATTCATCCCAAACCCTCAACCAGTGGATCACAGGAGGAATCAAAACTCTGGAAAAAACACCCAATCTCTGTCTAGAGAAATAAGAAAAATACTGGTTCCATGCATATCTCATGGGAGAATGAACATAACTGATATGTAGAGAATCAGGTCTGGGGATAACTCCTTTGGCAACACAGTGAGAACTCGAAAGGAGAAGGTCATAACCTTGAAGGTTAAAAAGCTCTGCAGCAAGTGGAAACAAAGGAAGATAAGACCTGTACTTTTTTTTTATAAAGGGCATTCTCTGGAGAAAACTTGTGACGATCTTTTTCTCTTCGATCTCTTTTATCTGGCTTCCAGGAAAATGAAAAAGAGTGAAAACGGGAGCCTCAGGAAACAACTCTGATAAAACCTCCAGGACTTTTTCCCCTCCTCTTCTCCCCGTTAACCAATCATGCACCAAAGCGACTTTAATGTTATCCATTGGCATTGATTATAAAAAGGGTCACTAAGATTGTCAACGAATTGAATGGTCCCACTTAGCTTCAGTACTTTCCCTTCATCCGGGATAACTCCCCATAAAGATTTTGAATCTTGTCGACCATTAATGAGATCGAGTACCTCTCTCTGAGGCTCCTGTACAAATCAGAACCGAATTTCTCTGCAAGAGCTTTGTCATTTAAAAGCTTCAAGGCAGCACCGGCCAATTCATCCGGATCATCCGGGGATACAAGTATACCGGTCTTTTCATTCTCTATTATCTCTTTTATTCCATCCACGTCTGTCCCTATGACAGGTTTTTCAAGTGCCGCAGCCTCCATCAATACATACGGAAGCCCCTCCCATAATGAAGGGAGCACAAAGATATCAAATCCAGACATGAGCTCAGACACATCCTCTCTTTCCCCAAGAAAACAGACCATATCATCCGTTCCCAATCTCATGCTCAATCTCTCTAGCTTTTGCCGAAGCGGTCCTCCTCCCACCACAAAGATTTTTGCCCCAGGACAATGCTTTCTTATCCTTGCGCCTGCTCTCAGCAGAAGAGGTATGTTTTTTTGTCGGTGAAGCCTGGCTACTGTCCCTATCACCGGCTGCTCCCTGATCTCATCAACCGCACTCTCTTTCATGCCTGTGCGTTCGAATGATGAAAAATCAATTCCGTTTTCTATGAGCTTTATTTTTTTACTGGATGCCAGCCCTAATTTTACTCCTTTTTCCCTGTCTGCCCTGGAAACAAATATGACTGCATGGGTAAATCGAGAAAAAAATCTTTCCAAACAGATATAGGCATACTTAAGAAAAACATTCCTGTAGTAGAGATAATGGACTCCATGCAGGGTATGAACAACAGCCAAATTTTTGCGTTTTCGTGCGGCCCATCTCCCGTAAAAACCCGCTACTCCTCCATGCGTATGGATGATGTCAAATCCGTGTTTAGTCAGCAATGCCTCGATGTCTTTTATGGGCTTTCTCCTGAGACACTTGCTCATTGGAACGGGAAAGTGAGGGATATTTTTCCTTTTCGCTTCATCCACCAGATGCCCTTCAGGATTGGAACAAACAGAAATATCAAACTTATTCCTATCCAGATTCTCAGCCAGGCTGAGGATGTTCTTCTGCCCTCCGCCAAGAAATGTTCTATCTATGACTTCCAGAACTTTAATTTTTCTCATTCCTGTTTTCCCAATAACCTGAAAAATCCGATTCTTTCTTTCAGGGCGCTGTTCTTTTTAAACAATCCTGTTAGAAGGACAAAAACAAAGTTAACACTCAGAAAAACTTTCAGGAGAAAAAGAGAAAAGAGACTGCAGTGCTTTTTATAAAAATAAAGCTGGCTCTTTCTGTAATGAAACCGGCTGTTCAGCTTTCTCTGCCTTGTACTCGCTCCCCCTACATGAAAAACCCTTGCCTCAGGCAAATAGACCAGCCCCCATCCTTTTTCTCTTATCCGCATGCAGAGGTCGATGTCCTCGAAATACAGAAAAAATTGTTCATCAAATCCCCCCGCTCTTTCCAGGACATCCCTTCGAGATAAGAAACAAGCGGCACTCAACCATTCAACTTGCCTTTTTTTCTGGTTTTTTCTGAGCCTTTTGCTGTATATGCGGTTTAAAAATACTTTTTTGACTGTTTCAGAAAAAAAATTGACCTTCCCCCCGAATGACACTTGGTATTCATTTTCCCCTGTAAGCAAAGCCGGCCCGACACCACCTCTACCAGGATGCTTTTTCATCTCAGCCATCATTTTTTTTATGGAATCCGGATACACGAGGGTATCTGTGTTAATAATGAGAACATAATGCCCTGTGCTGGCTCTTAGACCCTGATTATTCGCTCTGGAAAATCCCACATTCTCATGGTTGCTCAGCAAACGGATAGAAGGGTATCTCCTTTGCAATAGATCCACGCTTCCGTCATTCGAATGGTTATCGACCACAATGATCTCGCTTTTTATGCCCTCTACATTTTTTCTTATTGAATCAAGGCAGTCTTCGATATAGCCCCCCCCGTTATGGTTAACCAGTATGACCGATAAAGTCATCTCTTCCTTCTTGGGGAAAAAATCCCGGGACAGATCACTTTCCACACAGCACCTCATTCATAGCATCACCGAATTCTCCGGCAACCCGGTCCCAGGAAAAATATGCCCTCTTCTTCTTAAAAGCACGCAGAAGGACATCCATCCTGTCCAGATCTTCCAACGCACTCCTTAGATGGGATCGAATCTCCCCCGCATCCGCATTTTCAGCCATAAGAGAAAACTCTGAATACACCTCTGCCAAAGCACTTCTCTTCAATAAAATAGGGACCGTGCCGCAGGAGAGAGCTTCAAGAGGCGGAAGCCCGAAACCCTCATATTCAGAAAGGTAGGCAAACGCATCCAAAACAGAAAAATAGAGCGGAAGTTCGGACTCTTGCATGCTTTCTTCCCAGAGGATCCAATCTTCATTCAAAATCCGTCTCATATCCTGGGGAGGATAGGTCATATCTTTACCCACTATGTAAAGCACGACTTCAGGGAATTCCTTCCTTAAATGCCTCACTGCCTCAACCAAGAGAGGAA
>CAZSZS010000174.1:0-5522 GCA_964611275.1 uncultured Eubacteriales bacterium | reverse complement strand
AAAGATAAGAATTTGGTTTTTCTGTTGTTGTTGATTTTTCCTCCGTTTCATCAATTTCCACCCATTAAGCAACATCATCATTAATAATACATACAAAAAATACGTTCAGTCAACAAGAATCCCACAGAAAAGAGAAAACACCAGAAAATCAATCTTTGTGAGGCTCAAAAAGAATAGAAATCCTCCTTGTCCCTGAACTAGGGGATTAGAATATCACATATATTCTGATAGTTCCTCAGCTGCCATAGAGAGCTGATCTTGAGGAGGAGGGGGCCGGGCGGCCTTAAAAGTCAGATTAAGGTGTTTGATGATCTTGTCTATGACTTTGTGATCTTCAATAAATGAGACAATTCGCATGGTTCCTCCGCATTTGGGACAGATGAGAGGATCGATTGTGGGCATTGGCATAGAGGCCGTAATAGCGGACCATAACCTGTCCTTTATCCGGAATATGTGAGGTCACCCGGGCTATAAACTCCAGATAATCCATAGACTCTCTCTCAGAGTTGTTAAGCATTTTTCCGCACGCATAAACCTTTTTCTCTTAGATTTCGTTTTTGCTAGTGAGGAGCGAAAATACGCCATGATTAAAAACTACATCAAAGTTTCCTTAAGAAATGTCAAACGGAACAAGCTTTACTCTGCCATAAATATTCTCGGATTGGCTGCGGGTCTTACCTGTGCATTATTTATCCTTTCTTATGTCTCGTATGAGTTGAGCTATGACCGTTATCATGAAAAGGCGAATCGTATTTACCGCATAGCTTTATCCTTTAAAATGGGTGGAACGGAATCAGACAGAGCGGTCGTTGGCGCCCCGACAGCAGCCGCGCTTGTCAACGATTTCCCTGAGGTCGAGGATGCGGTGAGACTTAAAATTGCCGGCAGCCAGAATATCCGTTGTGGCGAGAACACGTACAAGGAAACCATGTTTATCTTTGCCGACGCGAGCATTTTCAATATTTTTTCCATCCCGCTTCTTAAAGGAGATCCCCGGACAGCTCTGAAAGAGCCAGCTTCTCTTGTTTTAAGCGAAAAGGCAGCAAAAAAATACTTTGGAACAACAGATCCTATGGATAGAATGCTCAATATTGACGGCAGGGCCGACTTCAGGATTAAAGGAGTATTCAAGGACATCCCGGATTACTCCCATTTCCACACTGATTTTATAGGTTCGATGGCCAGTATAGAAAATCACCTGGTTCCTGAATGGACAGGCTTGGATGTGCACACATATCTGCTGCTGCAGGAAAGAGCCGATTATCGGGCGCTTGAAGCCAAATTCCCGGCTATGGTCGGGAAGTACTGCGGCCCGGAGTTTAAGCAGTTTACAGGAAAGGGCTATGAAGAATTAAAACAAAGCGGCACAAAATGGGATTATTTTCTCCAGCCTTTGACATCCATCCACCTTAATTCTCATCTGGGAACTGAGATGGAATCCAACAGCGATATAAAGTATATCTATATCTTCTCGACATTGGCTGTTTTTATACTTCTAATTGCCAGCTTTAATTTCATCAATCTCTCCACAGCCCGCGCAGCAAAGAGGGCCAAAGAAGTAGGCATAAGAAAGGTCGTGGGATCGAATCGCTTTCAACTGGTTGTCCAGTTTCTTTCAGAATCAATGGTCATGAGCCTGGCAGCATTGATGGTTGCCTTCTGTTTTGTGAGACTTCTTGCTCCATCTTTTATCAGCCTTATCGGAAGAGATGTCAGAATCGGCGTTTTTTCCAATTTGAACCAGCTGTTTTTTGTTCTCATCCTCATTCTGTGTATTGGATTGATTACTGGGAGTTATCCTGCTTTTGTCCTCTCATCGTTCAAGCCTGTTGCGGCTCTAAAACAAAAGATCGGGAGGAAATCCGGAAAAAGCCAGATGAGGAGATTCCTTGTTGTGTTTCAGTTTGTGATGTCTGTGACTTTGATAATCGGAACAGTAGTGGTGTATAAACAGCTCAAATACATACAGAACAGAGATTTGGGATTCCAGAAGGAACAAGTGATGATTGTCCAGGATGCCTATATTCTGAGAGAGAGGCTTGCGGCCTTTAAACAAGAACTTAAACAAAATCCGGACATTGTCCACACAACAGCAACCAGTTTCCTGCCTGTTACCTCCAGTCGGAGAGAAAGAACCATATTTCTCGAAGGGAAAATCGATCAGAAAAATTTAACAACTATTCAGGCCTGGAATGCCGGCTATGATTTTATAAAGACGTTTAACATGAAGATCATTAAGGGGCGGGATTTTTCCCGGGAGTTTGCGACTGATTCCGAAGCCGTCATCATCAACGAGGCGGCCGCAGAGAAGTTCGGTTGGGAGGATCCGGTCGGGAAAACGATCGGCATGGATGTATCTTCCAATCCTCCGGTCGTAAATAATTACACTGTGATCGGTGTGATCAAGAATTTCAACTACGATTCTTTGAGGGACCAGATCCGACCGTTAGGATTGTTCCTCCAGCAGAGTTCGGAATTCCTGGCGGTTCGTTTCAACACAAAAAATACGTTGGGGATCACGGCATTCATCGAAGACACATGGAATAAATATTCAGGAGGATACTCGTTCGAATATTCCTTCCTGGATGATAAGCTTGATAACATGTACAGCTCTGAGCTTAGGTCGGGAGGGATTTTGAGCGTTTTTTCTGTATTGGCTGTGCTTATTTCCTGTTTGGGACTTTTCGGGCTCGCCTCTTTTATGGCAGAGCAGAGAACAAAAGAAATAGGGATCCGGAAAGTACTGGGTGCGACTGTGCCGGAAGTTCTTTTTCTTTTATTAAAGGAATTCGGAAAGCTTGTTTTGGTGGGTTTTGTGATCGCGGCTCCAGTTTCCTGTTTTATCATGGTTAAATGGCTGCAGGATTTCGCCTACAGGACTCCCATGGGAATAAGCCCGTTTGTACTTTCCGGTGTTTTAACTTTGGTCATTGCGATGTTGACGGTGAGCTTCAATGCAGTAAGGCTGGCTCTGTCAAATCCGGCAGAAAGCCTGAGATGCGAATAGAGACCTGAATCGGAACGAAGATTCCACTCCAAGGCTTTATTTTTTAAATATCAATCAATACTTCTCATTCAGTTCGCTGTTGATCGCTGCGGCTGCGGTTAGCCTGCATACGGTCCGGGCGTCGCTGGCCAGCCCGGTCAAAAGCATCCGGTATGAGTAAACTCATCATTACAGCCTGGCTGACCTATCATCTGGAAAATAAAGAAATTAGAAAAAGTGCTCCAGGGAATGGGAATCCTTAAACACAATTTTCGGGGCGAAAATTTGATTTTAAGGATTTTCTGAAGAGCTGAGAGTTTTTGTTCAGCAGAAAAATCGGCAATCCTACAGCCTGCTGTGAGATTTTTTCGTTAGAATCGATTTTAGGGCGGAAAATTTCAATTTAAGCAATGTGCTCCAGGGAGAGGTATTTCTTAATTTGTTTAAAATTAATAAGTTGTCTCAGCCAAGGCGCGTAAGAAGGATCAGCCGGAAGGGAAAACAGCATAGGGCTTCGGATTTTCAATGTTGTTTTTCTGACAACCTTTTGGACCTCTGTAAAGTCTTACATCTTATAACATCAAATACAAGGATAAATACATTGTCTAAGCCTAAAATATTTACGTTAGTCTTACTCTTGTGGGCCTTCCCAACAAGCATCATCATAGAAGCTTCACAATCTATTTTGTCCGATGCTGATCTAACCAGGATTGAGATCGAGGATATGGTAGATAATGTCTGTCAATTGATGATGGATCATTATGTCTATCCTGATATCGCCAAAAAAATTTGTGGCACGCTCCGCCATAATCTATCCCAAGGTGAATATGATGTCACTACCTACCAGGCTTTAGCAGAACTGCTGTCGCGGGATCTCAAATCCGTGAATCAGGACCTTCATCTTAATGTGTGGAGTATTCCTCCGGACAGTCATAATCAAAACACCGAGAAAGTTGATCCTATTGCAAGACAATTGCACATAATCCGAGAAAATGCAGCCAGAAGTTATAGCTTTAAAAAGGTTGAGATTTTAGAGGGGAATATCGGATATCTGGAACTGACAAAATTCGAAACCGTTCCGGAACCGCGCCTGGAAAGAATGCTGGAAGGTGCCATGGATTTTTTATCCAATTGTTCTGCTCTGATTCTTGATCTCAGAAGAAATAACGGCGGGAACCACAGAATGATCCAGCGGTTTATGAGTTATTTTTTTAAGCAGCAAGTCCCGATTACGGGACAGTATACTAGAGAATCCGGTGGCATCAGGGAATATTCAACCCTGAAAAATTTCCATCACCGGTATCTGGTAAATATACCTCTTTTTGTACTAGTCAGCTCCAAAACTGTCTCAGGGCCTGAAGAAGTTGCCTATGATTTACAGATCGAGAAACGGGCTGTTATAATTGGTGAAAAAACTAAGGGTGCAGCTAATCCATCCTACTTTTACCGGGTAAAAGAAAAACTGCTGATGTGTATCCCTTATGGGTATGCTGTTCATCCCAAGACCCAAGCCAACTGGGAAGGAACAGGTGTGATACCTGATGTGTTCGTTCCGGCGGATTTAGCCTTGACCAAAGCCCTTGAGCTGGCCAGAGAAGCTGCAGAGAAAATGAAGCAGAAAGAGAAGAACAAGGTTGATAGTTTGGTGGTGGAACTGAATGAAAAAATGAGGCGGGTTGAGTCCCTGCTCAAAAGTAACGCGTCCGAGGCAGAAACTCTTTTCATAAAGACACTGAATGAATTTTATCAGGTTGAATACATGAACAAATATTTACTGCTTGATTGGTTTGACAGCTACGAAGATATGGGGAACTATGCCGCTTGTGAGATGGTTGGAAAACAGGGTATTCTTCGCTATCCTGATGAAGATCGGTTTTATTCCCGATTGGGAGATCTTTATTCAAAAAAGGGTGATCTTGAAAAAGCTCTTGAAACTTATTCAGCTCTTCTTAGATTAAATCCTAATGATATTTCTGTAAAAAAGAAAATCGAAGAAATACGAAAAGATAGGCAATTGAAAAGATGATTATTCCTGATACTATAATCAAAATATAATAGAATGAGATTAAAAAAGAGAAAATCAGGAGATATCAAGTTTTAAATATTGTTTTTCAGCAGTAGGTTTGATTTCAATCTTCCAGCTCTTCTAAATATTTTCCTTTTGCCTTATCTTCAATTTCTTTTTTGCCCTTTCTGATGATTTCTACCCATTCCGGTTTAGACAAAAGTTCTAAGGTTTCTTTATGTCTTTCGATGTATTCATCGATCAGCTCAGAAAGAATATCGATCAAGTCAAAGATAAGAATTTGGTTTTTCGGTTATTTCTGATTTTCCCTCCATTCCCTAAAATTTCCACCCATTAAGCGACTTCATCATTAATAATGCACACAAAAAATACGTCCGGTCAACAAGAAACCCCCAAAAAAGAGAAGACATAAGAAAATCAGTGGAATAGAGACTCAAAAAGAACAAAGATCCCCCTTCTTCTCCTTGAACTAAAGGATTAGAGTTTCATATGTATTCTGATAGTTCCTCA